>JAFDJC010000064.1 GCA_019307665.1 Deltaproteobacteria bacterium
AATCGGCAGGCTTCGTCTTGAAAAATATATTGAAGACTGGGTTACAGAGGGCAATCCAAATGCCGATGTAATGTTGGAGAGAAAACTGACATGGCATGACCGGATTGTATACGGCTGGGATGCTGTAAAAGAAATTATTGGCAGGGTATGGATTTACGTTATTCTGGGGATCGCTGTCGGTGCAGGAATCCATGGCTATGTGCCAGAGGGATTAATGGCTTCTTTTATGGGAAAGGGGGCATGGTGGTCAGTTCCTTTTGCAGTAATTTTAGGTATTCCCATGTATTCAAATGCTGCCGGAGTTATTCCGGTTGTGGAAGCGCTTATGGGCAAAGGAGCAGCTCTTGGAACAGTCTTGGCATTCATGATGAGTGTTATTGCTCTATCGCTTCCTGAAATGATAATCCTGAGAAAAGTCCTCAAGCCCAGACTGATAGGCGTTTTTATCTGTGTAGTTGGAAGTGGAATCCTTGTTGTGGGATATCTGTTTAATATAGTGATTTAACAAGCTGAAAATAAAATTTTTACAATGGGAGAAAAAATGAAGATAATGATATTGGGACCAGGCTGCGCCAAATGCAAAACAGCCGAAAAAATAGTAAAAAAAGTTGTTGCCGAAACCGATACTGATGCAACTGTTGAAAAAGTAACAGATATGATGGAAATAGCCGGTTATGGAGTGATGAGCACTCCAGCGGTAGTTGTCAATGGGGAAGTAAAATGTGTTGGCAGGATTCCGGAAAAAGATGATATTAAATTGTGGTTGAACAGTTAATTGTTCTAAGAGGAGCCTCTGAACAATGTACATTTTACATAGGGGAAAGTATTAGAATGAAATCTTTAATATTGCAAATGTTTACAGGGACAATCTGCCTTTTTTTATTGTTCGGAACAACATATGGTGCGAATGACTCACAGGAGTTTAACAATCTTCCGGTAAAAGATATGGTCACCATGATCGATCTGGGTGCGAAAAAATGCATCCCTTGCAAAATGATGGCACCAATCCTTGTTAAATTAGAAAAGGTTTATAATAAAAAAGCAGTCATATCCTTTATTGATGTCTGGCAGCATCGTGAACAGGCAAAGCGATTTAAAATCAGGGCCATTCCAACGCAGATATTTTTCGATAGAGATGGGAAAGAAGTATACCGCCATATCGGTTTTTTAAGCGAGAAAGAGATTGTCGCGCAGTTAAAAAAAATGGGCGTAGAACTACCGAAGTAAAAAAAATAAGAAATGATGGAAACCATTATGTTTGATTCTTTTTTTATTACCATAAACCAATGGATTTCAGGAGGAACAACACTTGCCGCTGCCGGTTGTTTCCTGTGGGGGATGGTCAGTGTTCTGTTAAGCCCATGTCATATGGCGTCAATTCCATTGATTGTGGCCTATGTGGGGGGTCAGCAACAGATACTTAAACCAAAACAGGCAAGTGCATACTCTGTGGCTTTTACCATTGGCCTTTTTATCACGATCGCTTTGATCGGAGTCATTTGCGCCTTATTGGGACGTATGTTGGGAGATATAGGCAATTACTGGCAAATACTGATCGGCGGTATACTGATCTGGGTGGCATTAGGTATGCTTGGTGTGGAAAAATGTTCAATGTCAGGTAGTTTACTGTATCGTTTAAATTTTAGAGGGATATTTGGTGCGTTTGTTTTGGGATTGGCCTACGGCGTTTTGTCAGGTTCCTGCACATTCGGTTTTATAGCACCCATATTGGCAATTATCACTGTCCAGCAAAAAGTGGCCACCGGTATACTGTTTATCATACTTTTTGCCATCGGTCACTGTCTGCCGATTGTTGTCGCCGGAAGTTCAACTGCCATCGTTAGAAAATTGATTGAAAACACTACATGGCAAGGCGCGGGAAACACTTAAGGAGTTGTCCTGATGACTGAGAAAAGACAGCTGACTGAGAAAAGACAGCTTTCATTTTTAGACAGGTTTTTAACATTATGGATTTTTCTGGCCATGTTTATCGGTGTGGGCGGCGGTTATTTTTATCCGGGAATCCGGGATGTAATCAATCATTTCCAGGTGGGAACAACCAATATCCCCATTGCTATTGGATTGATATTAATGATGTACCCACCCCTTGCGAAGGTCAAATATGAACAACTCGGGCATGTTTTTAAGAATTATAAGGTTTTGGTTCTGTCACTGGTTCAAAACTGGGTAATCGGCCCGATATTGATGTTTCTGCTGGCCATCGCCTTTCTTTCAAGCCATCACGAATACATGGTGGGGTTGATCCTTATCGGTCTTGCAAGATGCATTGCAATGGTAATTGTCTGGAATGATCTTGCATCGGGCGACACCGAATACTGTGCGGGGCTTGTAGCCTTCAATTCAATCTTCCAGGTCCTGTTTTTTTCAGTATACGCATATATTTTTATAACGGTCATACCAAAGTGGATCGGGCTTGAAGGCGCAGTCGTGAATATCTCAATTGGCCAGATAGCAGAAAGCGTATTTATCTATCTTGGCATTCCTTTTATCGCGGGTCTTGTCACACGTTTCATTGGTTTGAAAACAAAAGGAAAAGAATGGTACGAGCAAAAGTTTATTCCCAAAATCAGCCCCATAACGCTGATTGCTCTTCTTTTTACTATTTTGGTGATGTTTTCCCTGAAAGGAGAATATATTGTTCAACTCCCGCTGGATGTCGTCCGGATAGCTATTCCTTTATGTATTTATTTCGTTATTATGTTTTTTGTTTCTTTCTTTCTCTCAATGAAAGCCGGGGCGACATACGAACAATCAACATCTCTTAGTTTTACTGCAGCTTCAAACAACTTTGAACTGGCAATTGCCGTGGCAATAGCTGTATTCGGCATTGACTCCGGTCAGGCTTTTGCGGCTGTAATCGGCCCTCTTGTAGAGGTGCCGGTTTTGATTGCCATGGTTAATGTTGCCTTCTGGTTTAAGCGTAAATTCTTCTTACATACAGTTGAAACGCCAACAGGAATACGCCATATTTCTGTCAAGCCATAAAGAGAAATCGTAATAGCTGTCGCGGCCTAAGGCCGACTGAAGGTTTTGAGGCCACTTCTAATGAAGAGTGATATACCGGCTGTATATGATTCCGTTTATTAATAAATAGATACCAAAAACCAGGGCGGCATATCCAAAAATATAATAGAGCGCCCGGTACCAGAGGACTGGAGGATTTGTATGGGAAAGCTCTAATTTTCCATCTTCTTTTAAACGCGCTATCCATGACGGTTTTTCTTCCATCGCTTCTTCCATTGATACACTTCCTGAGAACATTGCTTCATTCATGGGGAAACTGGAAGGCCGAAGGTGGCCAATAAAAAAATGAACGATGAAGATGTATGTCACCGCCAGAATGGCCTCAGCACGATGCAGGAGGGCAGCAACATTTAAAATCCACCCGGGCATAAACCTGCTTGTCAAGAGAGGGTACATCAACATAAGGCCGGTAATTGCCAAGAGGGGCATCCCCCAGAAAACGGCCCAATAATCAAATTTTTCCCAATAAGTCCAGCGGCCCAGTTTGGGTGGTGACCCAAGACCGAAAAGCCACATCGTACGCTGCCAAAGATCTTTAAAGTCTTGCAGATTGGGAACTAGTGAATCCGGGCCAAAAATGCTTGTTCCCAGATCTTTCCAGTTGATCCTGGACAGGAGATACAGGGTATGAATCACAAAACATGCTATCATTAATATGCCTATCCGTTTATGGATTAAGAGAGAGGTCTCATATCCACCGAAAATGACATTCAATTTTTTTCCCCAAACTGTGGTGATGAACAAACGGCTGACACCGGTTGCTGTCTGAATAAGAAATGTCAACATAAGAAAAAGATGAAACATCCGATCAATGATACTGAACCGTTTGATGCGTGTTTTCGCCGTCATTTTTCTTTTTCCTTTTTGTATCCAAACAACTCTCTTAAGCCCACTAAGAGACTATGGGGGATAAAGAATGCCAGTGTGCCAACTAAAAGCACCAGCATAAACCAATACGTATAATACAAAGCGGGAAAGTCCTTTTTAGCGGTGGCTGATCCCGCCGCCGGTTCATGGACAACATAACTACTAAAGGAGGCGCTGGCACCTTCATGGCATTTGGCGCACACATACGCATGTTTCCGAATGGGGTTCAGGGGTGAATAGTAGTGGTTGATACTGGCGATGGGTTCTCCACCATGGCATTGTCGACAGGTTATGTTGGCCCGGGTCGTATGAATATCGTGCGTTTCACTGCTATGGCAGTCCTCGCAGCGTCTGCCTGTGTAAAACTTGATGCCCATGTGAGAGTCGGACAGGCGCGTGCGCGAACGCACGACAGCGGCATTGGGGCTGTATGGGAAAAGCCCCCGCTTGACGCCGGGAATTTCTATCAGTGGGCTTTGGCGGCGCGGATGGACCTCATACTCTTCATAGTAACCGGTGCTCACCTCATATTGCTTGTACCGCCGGATTGCTGAGGCCACTTCCTCCTGGGTGGTTGCAATCTCAGGCAGGAGCAGTAAGCCCAACAGGATTACTGCTCCCATGAAAAATTGAGTTCCCCGGATACAAATTATTTTTCCCATAACGCACTCCTGCGTGTTTATTTCTATTTATATCCAATGGATTTGATTGTCTGCCCCAGGGGTTTGGGAAGCACGGCAAACGTTTCCCAGGCCTTTTGGAGTTCCCCCAGATCCTGGTTTTTATGTTTGTGGCAAGTCTGGCAAGAGTTGGGAACCTTGGGGTTCTTCAGGGTATCTTCGGGCAGCAGGGTCGCGAACACGTGGCTGTGAATATCACCGGACTCCGCGCTTTTGGCAATCTTCGGCATATGGCAGCCTATACAGTTCGCAAAGGAATGGATGGAGTGCCCTAGATTGTTGTTAATCATCTCATGGCATTGGAAGCACTGCTTGGAACCTGCGGCCATCGTTTGCGAGCGGGTAGACGGAACACCTAACTGATGTACGTAATGACATGATGTGCAGGTGACCCCTACCTCGTAATGTTTCGATTGCTGCCAGTCGATAAATTGCTGATGATGTCCCTTGGAAAATTCGTTGGCATATACGTGCTTGACATCGCCGGTGGCAAAAGACGTTGACTTGTAATAAGCTGAAAGAGCTTTCCCCGGTTCATAGCCAACCGGCCAGCCGCCCCCTTTTTTCTGGGTCGCCTTGCCGCGATTGTGGCAGGAACCGCAAATCTGGGCGGCAACCCCCATGGTCAGTTTGGCGGGGTTGACGATCGTCTGGCGTTTTTCAAAAACTGCAGTCTTGGGGAGGGCCGCATGCCAGGAACCTTTGCCGTGGCAAGCTTCACAGGCAACACCCGGTTCTTTAAAGGTATTGTTTTCCAGATCAACGCCGGTAGCGTGGCAACCGCCACATTTGAGGAGCCAGGGGCGTTTATCCCAGTCTTTTTCGTGATAATTCACCCATCGATCGGTTGCCGCGTTGTATTGAATGGGTGAGATGAAAAAAGTATCGTCTTTTTTAACCAGAAAGCGCTGTTTCCACTGGCTGCCAATAGTGTATAGAATTTCATCCTTTTGGGGGACATACACTTTATCCGCCGGCACTTTTAGTTTTGCGCTCAGTTTCGCCAGGTCCGCACGGATCCGTTTTTCTTCAATGGGAACAATAATCGCATCTTCGTTCTTTTTTGCATCCTGCAGCATGCGGCTGTGCATGGTCATCTTCCAGGAGTCATAGTGCTCTAGATGACACATTTTACATGTGTCAGATCCTACGAAATTTTTTGGATTCGCAAGAACAGCATCAATATCTACTGGAGGTTCTGTTCCACAAGCGAAAAATATTCCAGCTAAAACGATTAATAAAACTGACTTTAGAGTAAGTTCCTTTTTCATTTTATCCCCCTTGGACAGATAATCTGATCCACATATAAGAGTAAATAACTTACTGTAAATATAAAGTATATATAGATATAACCGTTAACTTTCGGTTAGTCTAATCGTTTTAGCACGTTAGAGATATGGAGGATTCGCAAATTCGTACTGGTTCTTTAACCGTAAAGATCCAGTAGCTTCATAGCGACACTAACAGTTTGATTATTAAGTGAGCATGTTATAGAAAAGTTCTGAATAAATCAGAACTATATTATCATTTGGAAGGAAATTTTGAATCTGTCGATGTTTTCATGCTTACTAAAAAGAAAATGGTTTTTCAAGAAAAAAATCGCACAATGCGCAAATTAATATTTCGACTGTTTGAAAAACAGATGTCAGCTATTTCCTGTAATCCATGATCAAATCACATTAAAAGAATATATTTTATTTGGCATTATTACACAGTAACATAATAGAAGAATATATTGAAATTTAAACCGGAACTATTATAGAATCATTTTTCTATAAAAATGACAGAAATGACTGATTTGTTTATCGGTAATAAACAGGCATATATTGAGGAGAGAGTATGAGTGAAGATGTAAAGGCATACAAACCTGAAAACAGTGTCCGGGTCGTTACTGCGACATCACTGTTTGACGGCCATGATGCGGCTATCAATATAATGAGAAGAATACTCCAGGACACCGGAGTAGAAGTTATCCATCTCGGCCATAACCGTTCAGTCAAGGAAATCGTTGGTGCTGCAGTCGAGGAAGATGCTCAAGGAATAGCAATCAGCAGCTATCAGGGCGGACATGTTGAATTTTTTAAATACATGATCGACCTTTTAAAAGAAATGGGCGCTCCACATATTAAAGTTTTCGGAGGCGGCGGGGGCGTCATCGTACCTGAAGAGATAAAGGAGCTTGAAAAATACGGTGTTACAAAGATTTATTCGCCTGATGACGGCTCAAGACTCGGGCTTCAGGGTATCATAAACCACATGGTTGAAAATATAGATTTTTCAACGGTTTCCGATCAAACGCCCGGCCTTGATAACCTATCACCTGACAACAGACCCGCCATTGCCAACCTGATAACAAGGGTCGGACTTGATAAATCAAGCAATAACATCCGACTCAAAGAGATACATCAGCAGCTGATTCAAAAAATCGGAGGTCGAAAAATACCTGTGATCGGTATCACCGGCACAGGAGGGGCGGGAAAGTCGTCACTTACCGATGAGTTTATTTTAAGGTTTCTTTTGGATATTAAGGATATTCATGTGGCCATTATCTGTGCTGATCCTTCAAGGCGGAAAACAGGGGGCGCTCTTTTAGGCGACAGAATCCGCATGAATGCCATTGACAGTCAGAGGGTTTACATGAGGAGCCTTGCTACGCGGCAATCCAATACTGAAATACCATCTGCCATGAGTGAAACAATCGATGTGGTGAAGGCTGCAGGTTTTGACCTTGTCATCATAGAAACAGCAGGAATAGGGCAGGGCGATTCAAAAATTACAGACCTTGCGGACCTGTCGGTCTACGTGATGACAAGTGAATTCGGGGCTGCCTCACAACTGGAAAAGATAGATATGCTTGATTTTGCCGACCTTGTTGTTGTTAATAAATATGAAAAACAGGGGAGCGAAGATGCCCTTCGGGATGTCCGGAAACAGATCCAGCGCAACAGGAATGCATGGGATATTTCTTTGGATGAAATGCCTGCCTTTGGGACAATTGCCTCTAAATTTAACGATGATGGTGTTACATCGTTTTATCATGCTGTTTTGAAAACCATTGCTGAAAAGACCGGTGTTGTATTTGACCCGGAAATCCCGGAACCTGAGCTTAAAATCTCATCTTCAAAAACAATCATCATTCCGCCGGAAAAGACACGGTATCTTTCTGAAATATCAGATACAATAAGGGAATACCACCGGCAAACAGAAGAACAGGCAGAAGTTGTCAGAAAGGTTTGGCACCTGGAACAGGCCGCAGTAGTTTTTGACAAAGAGTATGAAGACTCTCAGTCAGAGATTGTCAACCGGTTGAAGGAGGCGATAAAGGAGGCGAAAAACGATCTTTCCGATGAAACCGGGAACCTGCTTGCCGAGTGGGAAGAGACAAAAAAATGTTACAATAAAGATGACCTTGTTTATTCCGTCCGGGACAAAGAAATCAGGGTTCCGCTCTATAGCGAGTCATTATCCGGTTCAAAAATTTCCAAAATATCGATTCCGAAGTTTAAGGATCCTGGAGAAATATTTTGCTGGATGCGCAAGGAAAATATTCCCGGCAGATTCCCATACACCGCGGGTGTCTTCCCTGTAAAGCGGGTAGACGAGGACCCGACACGTATGTTTGCCGGAGAAGGCGATCCTGCTCGAACAAACAGAAGATTCAAAATGCTGTCTGCCGGTAATGAGGCGAAAAGGCTGTCAACAGCGTTTGACTCTGTGACACTCTACGGATGTGATCCGGAGATAAGGCCTGACATTTATGGAAAGGTCGGAACTTCCGGTGTCAGCATTTGTACATTGGATGATATAAACATCCTGTATGACGGGTTTGAACTCTGCGCTCCTGATACGTCAGTGTCCATGACCATCAACGGACCGGCTCCGATTATGCTGGCCATGTTTTTAAACACGGCAATAGATCAGCAGGTGGATAAATACCGTGCGGAAAAAAGCAAAGAACCTTCTTCAGAAGAATATGCAAATATTCGTTCCATGGTGCTTTCCAATGTTCGCGGAACAATACAGGCAGATATCCTCAAGGAAGATCAGGGCCAGAACACATGTATTTTTTCCATAGAGTTTGCACTTAAAATGATGGGAGATATCCAGGAATATTTTATTGATAACAATATACGCAACTTCTATTCGGTATCCATATCAGGTTATCATATTGCAGAGGCCGGCGCCAACCCGATTACACAGCTTGGATTTACACTTGCAAATGGATTTACATATCTTGAATACTATCTGTCCAGGGGAATGCCGATAGATAAATTTGCACCTAACTTTTCTTTTTTCTTCTCCAATGGCATGGATCCGGAATATACCGTGATAGGCCGTGTCGCAAGACGTATCTGGGCCATAGCGCTTAAGGAAAAATACAAAAGTTCGGATCGTTCGCAGATGCTTAAATACCACATCCAGACATCCGGCAGATCACTTCACAGTCAGGAGATACAATTTAATGATATCAGGACGACGCTGCAGGCGCTTTGCGCTGTGTATGACAACTGCAACAGCCTTCATACCAATGCCTATGATGAAGCAATTACGACTCCCAGCGTTGAGTCCGTGAGGAGAGCGCTTGCAATCCAGCTTATAATTAACAAAGAATGGGGTCTTGCCAGAAATGAAAACCAGCATCAGGGAAGTTTCATTGTAGAAGAACTTACAAGTCTGGTGGAAGAGGCTGTCCTTGCCGAGTTTGACAGGATTACAGCCCGTGGAGGTGTTCTTGGCGCAATGGAGACCGGGTACCAGCGAGGCAAAATTCAGGAAGAGTCGATTCATTACGAAGTCCTAAAGCATTCCGGAGATCTTCCGGTTATCGGTGTGAACACATTCCTTAACCCGGATGCATATTCTGAGGATTTAATATCGTGCCTGGAGCTGTCCCGGGCAACCGAAAAGGAAAAAAAATCACAGCTTGACAGCTTGAAGGAATTTCAGAACAGAAATAAAGATAAATTCGCAAAAGCCCTGGAACGGCTGCAGAGAGTTGCCCTTGATAATGGCAATGTTTTTGATGAACTGATGAATACGGTCAGAGTCTGCTCTCTGGGTCAGATTACACAGGCGCTTTATGATGTAGGAGGTAAGTATCGGCGTAGCATGTAGTTAATAATCTCAAAAAATCATCAACTCAAAGGAGAATTTTCATGAAAGAAGCTGTAATCGTGAGCGCTGTAAGAACGCCCCTGGGGAATTTTAACGGGGCGCTGGGCGGGATTGGCGCCACCAAACTGGGCGCCATCGTAATTAAGGAGGCTATTAAAAGAGCCGGCATACAAAAGGAAGATGTTGATGAAGCTATAATGGGCCAGGTTCTTCCCTGCGGGTATGGACAGAATCCTGCAAAGCAGGCTGCTGTAAAAGCAGGTATGCCGTGGAAAACCGAATGTATCACAATCAACAAAGTCTGCGGATCAGCATTGAAGTCCGTTATGCTCGCCGCCCAGGCGATTCAGCTCGATGATGCAGACGTGGTTGTTGCAGGTGGCATGGAAAATATGAGCATGGCGCCTTATTTTCTGGAAAAAGCAAGGTTCGGATACCGCATGGGACCCGGGAAGATGCAGGACCATATGGTTCATGACGGACTGTGGGATATCGTGAACGATTTCCACATGGGAATTTCAAATGAGCTCTGCTCGGAAAAATACAACGTCACCCGTGAAGACCAGGACAGGTATGCAGTGGAATCCTACCGGCGCGCTGTTGATGCCGTTAATTCCGGAAGATTTGATGATGAAATTGTTCCCATTGAAATTCCTCAGCGAAAAGGTGAGCCGGTCATTTTTGGAAAGGATGAATGCCCAAGGGAGACAAATTATGAAATAATGTCGAAAATGAAAGGCGCATTTAAGAAAGACGGCCTCGGAACAGCCGGCAATGCATCAATTATCAGTGACGGAGCTGCTGCGGTAGTCGTTATGTCAAAAGAAAAGGCTGAACAGCTTGGTTGCAGCATACTCGCAACGATTGGCGCCCAGGCATCCTATGGCTTAGATATGAAACATGTCCTGGTTGCCCCAATATGGGCCGTTCCCAAGTGTTTGGCAAAGGAGGGAATTGCAAAAGAAGATATAGATTTGTATGAAATAAATGAGGCATTCAGCGGGTCGACGGTTGCAGTGATGAAGGAACTGGAACTTGATCCTTCAATAGTTAATGTTAACGGCGGCAGCGTTGCTCTTGGTCATCCCATAGGTGCAAGCGGATGCAGGGTACTTGTGACACTCTTATATGAAATGATCAAGCAGGATAAAAAGACAGGCCTTGCGTCACTATGTCTTGGCGGTGGTGAGGCGGTTGCATTAATTATCAAACGTTAAACAAATGGAGATTAAAATGGATATAAAAATATTCGGCGTCATAGGCTCCGGGCAGATGGGAAACGGCATAGCGCAGGTTGCAGCATCAAGCGGTCTTCAAGTAATAATGAACGATATCAGCGAAGAATTTGTTAATAGCGGTTTAGGGGCTGTCTCTAAAAGTCTTAAAAGAAGTGTCGACAAAGGCAGAATAAGCGAAAAAGATAAAGATGCCGTCATGGGACGCATAAAGCCGAGTACGGACATAAAAGATATGGAAGAAGCGGATTTTGTTGTCGAAGCTGCAACGGAAAATGAGTCGCTTAAGTTTAAAATTTTTCAGGATCTTGATAAAATATGTTCTTCGCAAACGATTCTTTCAACCAATACATCCTCTATCCCCATCGGCAGAATTGCCGGTCACACAGGCCGTCCGGATAAAATTATCGGAATGCATTTCATGAATCCCGTACCAATCATGAAGCTTGTTGAAGTAATCAAAGGATTGTCTACTTCTGATGAAACATTTCAGATTACATGGGAGCTGAGCAAAAAGTTCGGCAAGACGCCTGCCATGTCCGAGGATTTCCCCGGGTTTATCGCAAATAGAATACTGATGCCGATGATTAACGAGGCAGTGTTCTCCCTGTATCACGGAGTCGGAAGCAAAGAAGACATCGACACCGTCATGAAGCTTGGCATGAACCATCCAATGGGTCCTCTTGCTCTGGCCGACCTGATCGGTCTCGACACATGCCTTGCGATCATGGAAACCCTGCATAATGGTTTTAAAGATCCCAAATACAGACCGTGCCCTCTTTTAAGAAAATATGTTGAGGCAGGATGGCTGGGAAGAAAAACCGGTAAAGGGTTTTATGATTATACAAGTTAATGAAAGGACAGCCTGAGCATGAGCGGCATTGAAACATATACGCCTTTGAGCGAAATTTCAGCCAGGATCAGAAAACTTCAGGACAGCCTTGTACAAAAAAAAATAGAAGGCGTTCTGATATTGCAGCAGTCTGATCTTTTTTATTTTTCAGGCACAAGCCAGCAGGCGCATCTTTATGTTCCTGCTGAAGGTGATCCAGTTCTTATGGTCAGAAAGGATTCTGACCGGGCAAAAAAAGAATCACCCCTGAAAAAAATCTTACCCTTTAAAAGTCCCAGACAGATTCCTGAAATTATTAAAGAGAACAGTCTGACTGTTCCATTAAAACTCGGCATGGAACTCGATGTGCTGCCGGCAAACCTCTATTTTAATTTTCAACACGTTTTTGATAAAACCGAAATAATTGATATTTCACATACCATCCGATTGATAAGGGCTGTAAAGTCTTCATACGAAACAGATATGATACGGAAGGCAGCACAGATGTCGGACCGGGTTGCCGCCATTGTACCGGAGATTCTTTCAGAAGGAATAAGTGAAATAGAACTCGCAGGTCTTATCGAGGCCGAGGCCCGCAGTCTCGGTCATCAGGGGATTATAAAAATGCGGCTCTTTGGGGCTGAACTCTTTTACGGCCATGTAATGGCAGGACCGTCCGCGGCTGTCACAAGCTATCTTTCTTCACCGACAGGAGGCCCTGGCGTAAGTCCGGCAATCGCCCAGGGACCCGGCTTTAGAAAGGTAAAAGCTAATGAACCGGTTCTGGTCGATTTTGTTTGTGTATACAGAGGTTATCTTTCCGATCATACTCGGATCTTTGCTGTCAACGGACTTCCCGATGATCTTTTATCCGCACAGGAATCGATGCTTGATGTACAAAACCTTATAAAAAGAGAAGCCCGGCCCGGTGTTTCCGCCGGCAATCTGTATGATATGGCGGTTGAACGGGCATCCGAACTCGGCTATGCGGACTACTTCATGGGAGTAGGGGAGAGCCGGATACGCTTTATCGGCCATGGAGTGGGTCTCGAGCTGGATGAATATCCATTTCTTGCCAAAGGTCAGGACCTTCAGCTTCAAGAAGGCATGGTTATTGCCCTTGAGCCGAAAGTGATCTTTCCCGGCAAAGGTGTTGTCGGAATAGAAAACACCCATCTTGTTACAGCAGGGGGTCTTGAGCAGTTCGGAAAATTCAAAGAAGATATAAGTGTTGTTTAGTCAAATATAGAAAAAGGTAAGGTTAAGAGTATCAGAACTGGAGTTTATGGGAAGGCGTATCCTTATCCTTTATATGATCAAACAATAGATAAGCATAAATGGCTTGACAGAAATGCCTATTCAAGAGAAGATGGATGGAACAGCATAAAGTGGATAAAACCCCGATGAAAACCCCATGAATTTATTAAAAGGAGTTAGTTACAATGGCGAATGGTACCGTAAAATGGTTTAGCGACCAAAAAGGTTTTGGTTTTATTGAGCAGGAAGATGGCCCCGATGTATTTGTGCATCATAGCGCGATCAATTCGACCGGTTTTAAATCTCTCAGTGAAGGTGCGAGCGTAACCTTTGACATTGAGCAAGGGCCAAAAGGTCCGGCTGCAGTAAATGTGACTGTTGTATAGCACATTTTGTTTGTGAGCTCTTGCCTCGATTCGAGTTAAATCACATTATCTGCAGCAGTGCGGAATAATAGAAGCCCTGGTCAGTTTATAAATACCTTTCGGATCTACTTTAGATTTATGGCTATAAGTATCGCAGCACCTATCGAATAGGAGGGGCTCATGGACGTGGTTGCAGGTGGCGAGTTTGCTGTAGGCTCCGACAAGTTCGGTATTGGTCTCCTGAATAAACGGCAAGAGAACTTCGTCAACAGCGCATACTCGTCTGTAGATGAGGCGGCCTGCCGCGAACTCAATCGATTATATGTCGAAGAAGGCATCATTTCAACCTGTAAGCCGGGCTGCTTCCATTGCTGCGGACAACACATCCTTACAAACATTGCAGAGGCCCAAGCTTTAGCGCATTACATCAAGCGCAAATTCTCACGAGACCAGATTGAAGACCTTAGGATTCGAACGCAACAATGGCATGCGTGGGATATAACCAGACCGGGCAGGCATCACCCTACCCATATTGACGAGCAACTTACTTTTTCCGCCTACCATTACTGCCCCATGCTGGTAGAAGGTAAATGCAGTGCCTATTCCATGAGACCCATCATATGTCGAACGCATTTTGTTTGTTCGAATCCTTCAGCCTGCCGTCCTTTCTACGATCCGGAATCTATTGAAGACGATCCAGTGGCACTCAAGTCCGTTATGGCGGCGACGAATCCATTTTCGGTACGGATAAGAGATCATATCGAAAACGCAGGATTTAATTTTTATGGTTCAATTATGCCTCTTCCTCACTGGCTATCCATTGAGATGAACTGGGACTTCGCTATATTACCGCAAAGAAAAAAAAGCAATTCAGTGATTTGATACTCAAATCTCAATCGACAATTTATTTTTGTTATTATTTAGTGGAAGTAAAGATTTGATCCCTATTACCGCCCCTTCAGGTTCAAACTGCCGGCAGTGGACCTTCACTATTTTGCCGGATCGGAGCGCGGTGGACGAACTGGGCAAAAAAACAGCCATGTTTTACAAGAATTTGAACAGGATATCTGAACAGGCCTGGCTGCGCTCTGCCATGAAATTATGCTGCAAACCGGAATTGGAAAGCTAATAAAGAATGATCTTATACAAACCTGGCAAGTTTTTCACATCTTTTGTCTACCCATGCCTGCAGGTCTTCAATCTGGTAATCTGTCAGTTCGGCGAATCGGCCTTGTTCTTTGAGGTATTCTTTAAGCGGCAGCCTCTTTTTTTTGTCGAGGTATTTTTTTGTTCGTTTGTTTACGATTAGCTCACCGTCAATCTGCTTCCACAGAAGAAATATTCCAGTTTTAACTGCAAGATCTCCCATTTCGGTTGTCCGCGAAGCAGGATACCGCCATCCCGGCGCACATGGCGAAAGGATGTGGATAAACTTGGGGCCGCGAATCTGTTTTGCCTCAGAAAAAATATTGTAAACATCCTGTGGGTCAGTTGCGACACAGGTCGCTACAT
>JAFDJC010000065.1 GCA_019307665.1 Deltaproteobacteria bacterium
CTGGGAGGATATATCATCATATGGACAATTACATATCTGCCGATGGGTAATTTCCCGGTTAAAATCGCTCAGGCTATCTCTGTATCAGATATCGCGGTAGGGCTTGTAAAAGCAATTTTGTTTGGCATGACTGTCACTACTGTTGCCCTGTATCATGGAATCGGTATTAAAAGACGATTTACACAACTCCCCCAGGTAACGTCAAGGGCGCTAATTGAGTGTTTTTTTTACTGCCTGGTTATAAATATATTTATTTCAGCTGTTTTTTATCTTTAATAAGTTTAGCTTGGTAGAACATGTATATAACCGAACTGATAAATTATAGGATAAATAATCTGGATGAAAATAAAGTTCTCAGCACAGATCATTTTATCCTGTCCACGGGTGATATCTGCTCCATTGAGTCGGATTCTGCAGACAACACCAGGCTTCTGCTGAGAGCCCTCGCAACACTTTCAACTCCTATAAGCGGTCAGTATCGCTTCATGGGAGAAGTCCTCAATTTTGCCGATTACAGACGCCTGCTTCCATTTAAGAAAAAAATAGGCTATATTGGTCCTGATGCAGCAATGCTGAGCAACAGAACAATACTTGAGAACTTGCTGTTGAATCGCTACTATTTTGAAAACAGCCTGGCAATCTCATTGGATGATTGGGCAGAAACATTGTGCGGAACTTTCAATATAGCCGAAAAACTTGATTTCAGACCAGCTGATTTGAGCCGGGCAGAGTTAGGAATTGCCATCATGATTCGAGAAATGATCAAACCTGCGGAACTCCTGCTTATTGATCGTCCCGAAAGTTTCATCGATGATAGTCAGCATAGTGCTTTCACTGACTGTATGAATACTATTTTAAAGAGAAGAGTCCCTGTTGTTATGCATTCTAATAATAACAATTTTATAAACAGGTTTTCAGAAAAAATTATTCTGATAAAGCAGGATGCGGTTACGGTTTCCTGACAGGGCAGATTAACCGACTTAATATTATGCAGCCAAATTACGAAAAAACTGAAAAAATTGTCGGTATTTTTATCATAGCCATTTCAATGCTTTTACTGACAACCGTTGTTTTTATAGGGAGGGGGCAAAACTGGTTCAGGAAATATGTTGCTTATTACACAACATTTAATGAAAGCTATAACCTTCAGGTCAATGCTGCGGTAAAACTTTTTAAGACTGATATAGGTAATGTTCAGGAAATTGTTCTGGTTGAAAACAGGGTAATGGTCAAACTGGCAATTCTTGAGAACTACGCCAACAGAATAAGAACAGATACTGTAGCATCAGTAGAAAGCCCTACGTTGATCGGAGATGAATATGTTTCCATCAAGCCCGGTGATCCGAATTCAGATCCTGTGTTGCCCGGAGGAGAGATAAGTTCTGTTGAGAAAAAGTCTTTAACTGAAATTCTTGAAGAGTTTGAAATTGAAAAAACAGCAAAAATGATGATTCAGGCGCTTCAGGATCTTTCAGAGATCGTCAGGGTTCTACGCGAGCCTGACGGGCCGCTTTTTACAGCATTAGATAACACCAACATGATTTTAAAAGATGTACAGGCCGGCAAAGGTTCAGCCGGGAGTATTCTCAAATCAAGAGAGCTGGTTGATAACGTTATTCAGCGTCTTGATCAGGCGGGTGATATTCTTGACAATATCAAGACAGCTTCAACAAAAGCCCCTGAAACTGTGAATCATGTCGAGAGAATTCTTAAGGATGTAGAGGATAACCTCGGAAAGCTCAAGATAATCATGTCAAACATTGAGAAAGGAAGCCGTGATGTTCCCGAAATAACTCAGAATACTAAAACGGGAATAAGAGAAATAAGAAATGGTGTGGAAAGGATTGACCGGGTCTTTAAAGCACTTCAACAGAATGTTCTGATACGTTCAAATATTCCTTCCAGGCCGGATGAGCAAAATCTTGATGCAGGTCTCAGGCAGTAATAAATTTTTCAATCACCATTTCTGCAAGCTTTTCGATATCATCCAGGCCGAACTTTGGAGCAGCAAGATCAATATCCGAATCTGTGACAAAAGCGATCAGGTTTTCCTTAATACGTAGAGGTTCCGCACCTCCCTCTGATCGAAAAACTTCAATTTTAGGATTGTTTTCCCTTTTAAACCCCTCTGCCAGCACAAGGTCCATTTCAGAAAAATATTTTTCAAGACCAGCAAGGCGGGTTATCGGCTCATCCTTTATCAATGCGATCTTTCCAGGCCCTGCAATCATTACAGCGTCAGCACCTGCTGCTTTATGATTATAGCTGTCCTTTCCCTTTTTGTCGAGATCAAAACCATGGTGAGCATGTTTTATCGTGCCGATTTTATACCCTTTTTTTTTTTATTTGCGCACTAACTTAACAATGAGTGTTGTTTTGCCAGACCCTGTATTTCCTACAACAGATATTATAACCGGCATTGTCAAATCCCTATAAAAAGTGTATAGTCAAACATTCGATTTGCATAAAACTGCAACAAACTAATTCTGCGCCTGTAAGATGTCAAGACAAATACGGATCAAGAATTAAGGAAAAATGGAATTGAAATGGAACCAATATATATAGCTGCATTAAGTTGTTTTCTTCTGAGTGCTTTCGGGTATGTCATTTATCAGTTCTGGATACGGCCTGTTTTAAAATATCGTTGGCTTAAAAAAAATGCCAGTGTAAATATAGTTTCGTATCTTGACACAATAAACGGCGACTATGAAGCAGATGAAGCAATGGCAGATAATGATGCTGCAGAAAACAAAATAAAAATTGTCAGAAAGCTATCGGGCGATTTGAATGATTGTTTTAATGAAGAGCTCCCTCAATGGTATAAACTTCTTCTTCAAAGGAGAGAAGAGTCACCTGTTGACGCATCGAAACATATGATGGTGCTGTCAAACACAAGGGATTATTCTCACGCCAGAAACAGGGCTGAAAAAATCAGTCGGTTGCTTTTCCCATAGCAATCGCTCTGTCAACGATGTTGTTTACCGTAAAACCAAACTTTTCCATAACTATATTACCGGGTGCTGAAGCGCCGAATCGGTTTATGCTGATGATGTCTCCATTAGCTCCCGTATATCGTTCCCACCCCATGGAAATCCCGGCCTCAATGGCAATACGCGCCTTAACCTTCGGTAACAAGACGCTATCCTGATATCCTTTTGATGTTTTTTCAAACAATTCCCAACTTGGCATGCTGACCACACGGGTTGAGATCCCTTTTTTGTCCAATATTTTCTTTGCTTCAACAGCGATATGAACTTCAGATCCTGATGCAATCAGTATGATATCAGGATCTTCTGGTGAATCGTCAAGGATATAGGCACCATTAGAGAGTCTGTTTTCAAAAAAGTCTTTCTGCTCCAGTACCGGTAGTTTCTGCCGGCTCAGCAACAATGCAACGGGCCCGTCTGTCGTCTTTATGGCCTGACGCCAGGCATCCGCAGTTTCAACAGCATCTGCAGGCCGGATAACGGTAAGGCCGGGAATCATTCTCAAAGATGCCGCATGTTCCACAGGTTGATGGGTGGGGCCGTCCTCTCCAACGGCAATGCTATCATGTGTGAATATAAAGATTAATGGCAGCTTCATTAAGCTTGCAACACGAATTGCAGGTCTCATATAGTCTGCAAAAACAAGAAACGTTCCGCCAAAAGGGCGGAGCCCGTTGTGTAGAAACATACCTGACATAATTCCACCCATGGCATGTTCACGGACGCCGAAACGGATATTTCTTCCGTCATAGCTGTTTTTCTGAAATTCATGTGAACAATCCAGATACGTTTTGTTTGATGGCGCAAGGTCGGCTGATCCGCCGATAAGAGTCGGAAGCTTCACGGCAATGGCATTCAGGACTTTCCCGGATACCGCGCGAGTTGCTATGGGGTTGTCTGAAGGAGAAAATGCAGGGATGTCTGAATCCCATCCCTGTTTCAGGAAACCGGACATTGCATCTACCCAGTATTCAGCCATATCAGGATGTGCAGTAGAATATGCCTCAAACCGTTTTTGCCAAAGAGCTTCTGCTTCTGCTCCATTTTTAAGACATTTTCTGCATTCATCCAGTACTTCCTTACAAACACTAAAGGGTTCTTCTGATTCGCATCCGAGATTTTTCTTGGTTAACAGGATCTCTTTTTCTCCAAGAGGTGCACCGTGAGCATCTGCTGTATCCTGTTTGTTTGGACTGCCAAATGCAATATGTGTTCGAAGAATAATGATAGACGGCTTTTCTGTCTCAGCTTTTGCAGATGCTATGGCATTGAATATGCTGTCCGTATCATTACCGTCTTCGACAACAAGCACTTGCCATCCATAAGCTTTAAACCTTAAGGCAACATCCTCGGTAAATGTGATATCCGTTTTTCCTTCAATCGATATATTGTTGTCATCATAAAAACAGATCAACCGGGCCAGTCCAAGGTGTCCGGCTATGGATGCAGCTTCTGACGTGATGCCTTCCATCATGTCTCCGTCACCGCACATAACATATGTAAAGTGATTAACGATGTCATGCCCCGGCTTGTTAAAGCGAGCTCCAAGATGACACTCTGCCATGGCCATTCCAACAGCATTTGCAAAACCCTGCCCAAGCGGACCGGTGGTTGTTTCCACACCAGGCGTACGGCTGAATTCAGGATGTCCGGGGGTTTTGCTGCCCCACTGCCTGAAGTTTTTAATATCATCAAGATCAAGATCATAGCCTGTTAGAAAAAGAATGCTGTAAAGCAGCATTGATGCATGCCCTCCGGAGAGGACAAAACGGTCTCTGTCCAGCCAGTCCGGATTTGCGGGATTATGTTTTAGAATCCGTGTCCAAAGTACAAATGCCGCTGCCGCAAGCCCCATGGGTGCACCGGGATGTCCTGAGTTTGCCTTCTGAATCGCATCCATTGAAAGTGTTCTGATGGTGTTAATGCATTTTCCTTCTATCGCTGTCAGGCTGTCGTTGCGGCCGTTACTCATTTTTTTGGTTCTCCTTTTCTGTTTAATATTCTATTTAATAAGTCACAGGGCTCTCAGGTGTTCAGGTTTAAGGGCAATATTACCTGAAAGTGCTTCATCAATCTGTTGTATTGCCTTGTCCTTGTCCTGGGGCAGATGTGCCTTCAGGGGAAGATAGTTGGATGCATGATTTGCGTGAAACAACCCGTTTGACAGGTTCGTTGATACTATCATGGTTCTAAGTTCTTTTAATAATTCCTGTGGCGTTGGCATAGAAAATTCACCGGATTCAAATTCCTGATACATGGGGGTGCCTGGAATCAGCATCAGGCTCAGGGCGCCAACATATTCAGGATCGATTGCAGACAGGACCCTGCCTGTTTCTTTTGCATGAATTTCCGAACGTTCCCGGCCGGCTAAGCCAAGAAGTACCGTAATTGACAGTTTAATGCCGGCCTCCCTTGCTTTTTTTCCCATTTCGATCATACGGTCGGCACTTGCACCTTTTTTGACTTTTTTCAAGGTTTCATCGTCCCCGGTTTCAAGTCCCATGTATGCGATATCAAGACCATGCGCCTTAAGCTCTTTAAGTTCCTCCAGTGTTTTCATTCTCAGACTTTTGGTGTTGGCATAAACACCCACACGGTTCACCCACGGCAGTTGCTTTTCAATCTCAACCAGTATCTTCAACAGCCTTTTCTGGGGTATAATCATCGCATCTCCGTCACATAGAAATAACCGGTCCTGATGTCTGAAGTGTTTTGCCGCAAAAGCAATATCTTCCATAATGATTTCATCGGATTTGATTTTAAAGCGCTGCCCTTTATATGCCCCACAGAATGTACACTTGTTATGTGAACACCCTACGGTAAACTGAAGCAATATAGAGTATGCCTCGCTGGGCGGTCTTATCATATTTCCTTCATAATGCATTAAAAAACTCCTTTGTTCTGTTAAAACCCATCTCAAACAAACTGATACATTTACAATATCTCATCACCTGAGCGCAACATTTTTCCTTCTTTTTTAATGAAAAACAAAGGCTCCCATTAAAAAACAGCATTCTATTTACCATCCTTTAATCATCACCCTCATCATTTTCTTCAATAAACCGGTTAATATATCCGGTATCAAAATCCCCTTTAAGAAACATGGGATCATTGAAAATTTTAAGATACAACGGAATCGTAGTCTTTATCGGACCAATAGTCATTTCTTCAAGGGACCGTTTCATAATTGAAATAGCTCCCAAACGCGTCATATCATGTGTTATCAATTTCGCGATCAAGGAGTCATAATAAATGGGCAGTTCGTAACCTTGATAAATATGGGTATCGATACGGACACCATATCCGCCGGGAGGCACATAAGTTACTATCTTTCCAGGCGAAGGCATAAATTTTTTATCCGGATCTTCGGCATTAATGCGGCATTCTATGGCACAGCCTCTCATATCAAGATCATCAAAGGAATAGGTAAGTTTATCCATAGATGAAAGGCAAATCTGGGATTTAATCAGATCAATCCCAGAAACCATTTCAGTTACAGGATGCTCCACCTGAATCCTAGCATTGATTTCCATGAAATAACATCGGTTCTCTTTATCCAGCAGAAACTCCACTGTGCCGGCATTAAAATAATTCGCTGCTTTTGCGGCTAGGATAGCCACTTCACCCATTTCCTGCCTTAACGAGTCGGTAAGTATGGGGGAAGGGGACTCTTCTATAAGCTTTTGATACCGTCTTTGAATTGTACATTCGCGTTCACCAAGGTGGGTAATATTACCATAGTGGTCTGCCAGGATCTGGAACTCTATATGCCGTGGTTTTTCAATATACTTTTCAATGTAAACCTTATCATTCCCGCAGACAGCACGGGCTTCCATTTTTGCCACCGGAAAATCTTCAATCAAGGCATCCCTGTCTTTGCAAATTCTTATACCACGACCACCTCCACCTCCTGATGATTTAACCATTACAGGATAGCCAAGCTTCTCACTGATTGAAACTGCGTCATCAATCGAAGCAACCTCAGCGGGACTGCTTGGTATAACCGGAACACCCGCTTGCTTCATTACAGTTTTAGCGGTAATTTTATCACCCGCCAGTTTTAGATTCTCCGGGGTCGGACCAATAAAGACAAGGTTTTTTTGTTCGCATGTCTTTGCAAACTCCTCATTTTCAGCCAGGTATCCATATCCGGGGTGAACAGCATCAACACCTGTTTTTATGGCAGCTGAAATAATATTGTCTATATTCAAATAGCTTTTCGCGCTCATAGCAGGGCCAATACGTACGGTCTCATCAGCAAGCGCAAGATGCCGTGATGCCTGATCAGCTTCAGAATAGACACCAACGCTTTTCACCCCCATCTCTTTCAAAGCCCTGATGACTCTGACGGCTATCTCACCGCGGTTGGCAACGAGTATCTTTTTAAATGTCATGCCGGGTTCCCATTTATCGCTCTTCACTTCCTTAAAATTTGCACTAAACCCGGGGGCAGGTCATGATTCACCAATAGCTCCGGACATCACGGTATAATCGATGGAGTACAGCATAACAGGTCGGCCATCAACTTCACCGAACCCCATAACAACCCCGTCAGATGGACTTGGCCGATCTTTTCCATCAAAGGACGGCCGTGTATCCGTCACAACCGATCCGATCTCCTCAAAGCTCCCTTTATCTAAAAGCTTATCGATCCGTTCTCTTGCCGTCAGTTTGCCAAGCTGAGACATAAGGGCTGCCCGATCTTCTCCCCCGCCTTTTATATTAGCTTCCTGAACCTTGGCCAGTTTTTTCAGATGGCCATCCATCCATTTTCCCATTGGGCCTGTTCCTTTTTTGTAATTTATTTTTTTTCAATCCCCTTAAAAACCAACTCGCAAATATCATCCGTAATTTGATCAGGCGAGATCTCCCTATTAAAAATAATGCTGGTAAAGCATGCCTGCTCAATACAGCCAAGGATGCATTGCCGGATAAAGCCGGGTGATAGGTCCTCACGGATTTCATTGTTTTTAACACCTTCTTCGACAATTCCCAGTAAAATGTTGTTGTATTGTTTTACCAGGTCATACGTATCGCTCTTGTAATAGTCAGGGTGATTTCTCACTTCAATTAAAAGGATCTTGGCAAACACACGATTAGTGGCGTAAATATTGCTATGTGACCAGACCAGCTTCCTGATCTTGTTTTTCGCTCCTTTTATTCCTTTAATATCAATTCTGGACTGAATGAGATAGGCATTCAGGTATTCACTGAGTACCTGATGCAATAAATCCCTCTTATCTTTAAAATATTTGTAAATCAGGGCTTCAGTCACTCCTGCAGTCCTGGCGATTTCAGCAGTAGTGATAGCACTAAAGTCCTTTACACTCAGAAGTGCTTTGAGGGCTTCTGCAATCTTCACTTTTCCACGGGGCGGCGGTTTTTCCTCTATCCGGCTTGTTGGTACTGATTTGGTTTCCATGTCAACTATTCTCTTATCCCTATCCTTTTTTATGCAGCATTACCTTCATATTCATTATCACCACATCCTCGTTTCGCTGGTTTTTCACTAGAGCGTTAAACGTAATAACACCTCCGATTTCTTCTTTATCCTTTTTTTCAGCCACTTCCATCTCTACCCTGATTGTATCACCGGTTTTTGTCGGTGCAAGGTAACGCACCTTGTCTATGCCGTAAAATGCTACAATAGCCATTTCATACAATGGCATTAGTCCTGATGCTGCGGTTAACACAAGAAACCCATGGGCAATGCGTTCGCCGAACGGACTCTTTTTTGCATATTCAACATCCACATGAAGGGGATACCAATCCCCGCTGAACATGGAAAACATTACAATATCCGCTTCAGTAATTGTCCTTCCTCTTGTCGTAATTTTTTCACCAATTGAAAAGTCTTCAAAATATTTCATCTTTGGCTTCATTTAATAACCCTCCATTTTTGCAATAACATCCAACATAACTTCATCGGCCCCTCCGCCAACAGACATCATACGGGCGTCTCTATAGTACCTTGAAATCAGCATCTCGTTCATGAAGCTTATTAAAAGGATTACTTTCTGATCCCATCTAATGCCTCCTTATAATTTCGTATGAAATTTAAAAAATAGTGCTCCATATAATGTGTTTTATAATGGGTCATCCGGTGGAAGGTAGAGAATGGTCTCGGTGAAATCCACGGTGATCACCTCATGCTGATTCTTTATCAGATGACGCATAGCCACAAGGGTATAGCCCTTCTTTGTTTTCTTTTTGATTTTTGCTTCGCCATCAACTCTTAGGGTGTCTCCCGGGAAGACAGGTGATTTAATTCTGGCCTCAAGCCCTGCCATGCCACCGACAAATCCAACTTTTTCGTCCATGAGAACCTTGTCAAGTATTCCTTTAATGATCGGTGCCACAAGTCCCATTCCAATGGATATAATCAGCGGTGCCGGTGCGAACCTCTTTCTGTGGGATTCCGGCATATATTTGTTGATGTACTCCATGTCCACAAATATAGGTTCATGAAGCCCCACCAGATTAACAAAATTGACTATATCTGTTTCCGTAATGGTTCTTCGGGCTGAGGTAAAATGATGAATTGGATATTGGATATTATCAGCATGTACGGATTGCGACATTACAACTCCTTTGATGTGCCCAAACATGGGCAGCCTATTTGTTATAGTTAGCTTTATTAACCATAATTTTTTTAATTATTTTATGTAGTTAATATGATTTAGGTGATTATAAAATTATTTAAGTTAGTTTTACTCACCCGAGGGAGGCTTGTCAAGAAGCTTTTAACTTTTTTTTTAAAAGGCCTGTTGATTAACATGGCCTATACAGTGTATTATTTCTTTGATTTGATACGCGCCTTATAAAAAAACTTTTGAAGCTGACATGGTTATGGAAAAAATTTTTGCAGTCGGAGATATACATGGTTGTTTTGATAAGCTTATTGAATTAATGGACACAATTGATGTCGATTTTGATATGGACAGGCTTATCTTCTTAGGCGACTATATTGATCGCGGCCCGGAATCATATAATGTTATGGAATATCTGATAGAACTAAAAAGCCGCCATAATAATATCGTATTTCTTAAGGGAAATCATGAAGAAATGCTTGAAAACTATATATCAGGGACGGATCGACTTGCGTACCTTGCAAACGGAGGACATACTACGATAGACAGTTATATCAATGCAGGAATAACGCCTAAAAAAAATCTGCTTCCAGAAGACCATGTTAATTTTTTAAAATCACTTGATCTTTTTTATGAGACTGATAATTATATTTTTGTTCATGCGGGATTAAGAGAAAAAATTCCTCTTAAAAAGCAGGTTCCGGAGGACCTGTTATGGATACGGAGAAGCTTTGTCAAATCATCTTACGATTTTGGCAAAAGGGTTGTATTTGGGCATACTCCGCTTCCTGAACCACTTGTGCAGAACAACAAAATAGGAATAGACACCGGTGCTGTTTACGGCAAAAAGCTAACCTGTGTTGAGTTGCCGGCACTTAATTTTTACAGTGTTTAACAGGTAATATAATATGGATAGGGGGAAAAAAATAATTGGCCTGGGATCGGCTCTCGTTGATATTCTTGTGAATGAAAATGATGATTTTCTTGCTGACACTGGGGCTAAAAAGGGTGGAATGACGCTTGTTGACAGTATGTTTATTGAAAATGCATTGTCAAAAACAGATGGCAAGCCCCATGTTGTTCCAGGGGGATCTGCCTGTAATACCATTATCGGTATTAGCCGTCTTGGAGGGAATGGCTGTTTTGTGGGAAAATGCGGTGAAGACGAACTCGGGGAAATGTTTGAAAAAGACCTGAAGGAAAACAGGGTGAATCCGATGCTGTTCAGGTCCTCAACTCCGACCGGACGAGTCCTGTCGGTTGTTACACCTGATGCCCAGCGTACCATGTTTACCTACCTGGGGGCTTCTTCGGAAATGATGGCAAAAGAGATTACGGAAAAGTCTTTTGAAGGCGCTTCGATTGTACATATTGAAGGGTATCTCCTGTTTAACCAGGAGCTAATGCTATGTGCTTTACAAACGGCGAAAACAGCAGGAGCTCGTGTATCTTTGGATCTGGCAAGTTTCAATGTTGTTGAACAGTCAAAAGATATTCTGAATGAAATCGTATCCAAGTATGTTGATATACTTATCGCAAACGAAGATGAGGCACGTATTTTTACAGGATATGCTGATGAAGACAGTGCGGTATCTGCTCTTGGAAAAAACGTTGAGGTAGCCGTATTAAAACTGGGCAAGCAGGGCAGCATTATTTTTAATCAAGGCAAAGCGATTAGGGTTGAGCCTGTTGGTTCAGGTGACATTATTGATACAACAGGGGCGGGCGATCTTTGGGCATCAGGCTTTCTGTTTGGACTTGAAAATGAGTTTCCATATGAAAAATGCGGCGCACTTGCTTCTGCATGCGGCTATGAAGTATGCCGTGTTATGGGGGCCAACATTCCTAAGGAAGGTTGGGCTCGAATTAATAAAGGGATATAGGAATTAATTATTATGGTTAGTTATAACAGGGTATCTTTGGCTCGAAAAAAAGAACTTGATCAACAGGATGGTGTTTCTGCTGTTTTAAGCAGACTGTTTGAAATTACAATGACACACAAGACAAAACTGATCAGCGGCCTTGTCGTTGTCTTTGTTGCCATGGCTCTTTTTACAGGTGTTTTCTATTTTCGTAACAGGTCTGAAACCATTGCTTTTAACGAATTAAATAACTGCGAAGCCAAATATAATAGTGAGCAGATAAAAAACAATAGTCCCAAGGAAGTTTATGCAGCCGTAAATAACGATTATCGGCTTATTCTTAAAAACCATTCAGGAACCGTTGCGGCCAAGATGTCAAAAATACGACTTGCAGGCATATGTTATGATGCGGGTCATTTTGATGATGCTGTTTCGCTGTATCAAAAGGCGCTGCCTGACTTTAAGGAAGACCCTTTTTTTGAAAGTATGATTTTAAATGGTCTTGCTTATTCATATGAAGCGGGTAATAACAAGAGCAAAGCAATCAAATATTTTGAAATGGTCGCATCTGATAATAAATCGGCAATGAAAGATGAAGCGCTTTATAATCTGGGTCGTATTTACGATGAAACCGGAGAAGCTGAAAAAAGCCTGGAAATATATAAGCGGCTTTTTGAAGAGCATCCTGATTCTATGTATAACAAATTTGCTGGTGAAAAAGTCGCCTCAGGATAAGCATCGATATTTTCTTTGTCTTAAACGAAGAAGCTTAAACGAAAAAATTGACTTTTTAATGACAATCTGCTAAAGTGTTTTAAAGAATACAGGGTATGGTATATATCATACACAAAACACTGCTTTTGGTTTAGAAAATCTTTCCGTATTTTTAATATACTCTATTACTTCAGACAGATAAGTCTGTCCTGAGAAACTTGGCACAAATCATGTATTCTTTGCCGATGAATAATAATTGATTAGATACCGGTTTTTTTTAATTGGCGAATCAACCCGGAAAAACTTTTTTTCAAGGAGCTAAGTAAATAATCCCCGCCTTAAAAGGCGGGGCTTTTAGAATAGCTCCAACTGTTGAGGCCCTTTTGTCTTATGTTTATGATATTCAATATATTTTTTGATAACGTCTTTTGTTACTTTATCCCCTACTGTCCGGACAAAATAACCATCTTCCCAAAATTCACCTCCCCACAATTCCTTTTTTACATCAGGGAAGATTTGAAAAATTCTTCTTGCAGATTGCCCTTTAAATCGTTGCACTACTTGAGAAATCGAATATCGGGGTGGAAAACCCAAAAATATATGCACATGATCTTTAGCAATCTCCATTGCCTCTATCTCAAAATCATTCGCCACTGCAATCTCTTTGAAAACTGTCTCAACATACTCTCGAATAGCCCCCTGCAATATCCATTTCCGATATTTGGGAGCCCATACCAAATGGTATCTTGTATCGTACACTGCATGACTGGTTCTTTTAATCGCCATGCAATCATCTTAATAGATTTTAAACCGTTTTTAAAGGATGACGTTTCATCCCCGCCATAAATGGCGGGGTATTCACGTCATATTTTTCATAAACCAG
>JAFDJC010000066.1 GCA_019307665.1 Deltaproteobacteria bacterium
CAGCTGTAACAAGATGTAATTAAAGAAATAATGGTGATTTCATTTTCAAAACAACAAAAAACAGTTTGAATACTGGTTGGTTTTAAAAAGAGAAAGGGAATGTATCGGCAGAGACATTTTTTTGGATAGTTTCTTGTCCTTCGGATACCGGCAACGAGTTGCCGGCACCACCCATCGTCCATTTTATCGTCTTACAAAAATATTTTGAAAATTTCCTAAATCTTTATCAAAAAATGGCTTTTCCACTTGCTAACCCGGCGCAACACCTGAATTTAATACGTTTACCAATGCTTAAGCTCTGTTTTTGGGGAAAGTCCCGAAAAACTTAAACTTGACAAGCAGATATGAAATACTTAGTTTAACTCGTTATGAGTATTTGCCCATAAAGGAGAACGAATGGTAAGGCCAAGAAAAGACCGTATTGTAAAGGTAAACCCGGATGTATGTTATTTCAAACCCAGAGGCATCCCGATGATAGACCTTGATGAGGTCATGCTGACGGTTGATGAGCGAGAAGCCATCAGACTCGCGGATCTTCTTGGCTTGTCACATGAAAATGCCGGAAAACAAATGGGGGTGTCAAGGGCCACGTTCGGCAGAATTATTCAGCATGCCAGAAAGGCTGTTGCAGATGCACTGATTAACGGCAAGGCAATCAATATTGAAGGCGGCCACTTCCGTATTGTTAACGAACATCGAATATTTACGTGCCGAGCATGCAATCAACAATGGGAAGAACCCTTTGGCACTGGCCGCCCTAAAAACTGTCCTTCATGCAGCGAAAAAAATATTCACCGTGTTTCGGTTAAAGATTAAAAAAGGAGAAACTATTATGGAAAAATGTCAGGAAGGTATAAACATCGCGAATAGCCCTGATCAGGTAAAAAAGCCTGATCCTGATGCTGAAGCAAAACAGTCGCTTGGAAAAATAAAAAACAAAATAATCGTAATGAGCGGCAAGGGTGGTGTCGGCAAAACCAGTGTTTCGGTCAATCTTGCGATCGCCCTCGCAAACAAAGGATATAAGGTCGGCATTGTAGATGTCGATATTCACGGACCTGATATCCCGAGGATGATGGGACTCACAGGAATGCTTGATATCGACAGCAATCGAAAATTAAAACCGATAAAATATTCCGATAATTTAGCAGCCGTATCCATTGAATCTCTGAGTGTTAATAAAGATGATGCGATTATCTGGAGAGGTCCGATTAAACATTCTGCAATCAGGCAGTTTATCGGTGATGTGGCATGGGGCGATCTTGATTATCTGATCATCGACTCCCCGCCCGGAACCGGTGATGAGCCTTTGACTGTGGCGCAGCTCATTTCAGACGCCAAGGCGATAATAGTGACCACACCTCAGGAGGTCTCCCTCGCCGATGTAAGAAAATCCATCAATTTTTGCAAAACCGTCAAAATGGATATTTTTGGACTGATTGAAAATATGAGCGGCTTTACATGTCCGCACTGTAATGAAGTTATCAATATTTTCGGATCAGGTGGTGGAGAAAAGACAGCAAAAACAACCGGCATTGACTTTCTTGGAAGGATTCCTCTTGACCAGAAAATGGTTGAGTGCGGTGACGCGGGCACCTCATATCAAGAAGCATATGCTGATTCTGTTGTCAGCAAGGTTTTTTCGGATATTGCTGAAAAAATGAAAAAACTGATCTGAGGATAGCAACTATTCGTCTGTTTTCTGGGGGATATTAAGGCCTTTGTATGTGTAATGCAGGCCGGATATGATAGTCAGGCAGGCGGTTGTTACATATAGAAATCCGGCATATGTATCAGGGATTGTGTCACTTCCCGGCAGAACCCGGTAAAGAAGCACAAGAAAAACGGTTAGAAGCTGGGCCACTGTAGTACACTTGCTGACAAAGCTGGGTTTAATCTCTACTTTAATGCCTATCATGATGCATACACCAATGCCGAGCATAATAAGGACATCCCGGCTGATGACGATAACCGTCAGCCAGTCGGGAATGCATTGTATAATTGATAATGTCACAAAAGCAGATGCTAAAAGAAGTTTGTCCGCCAGCGGGTCAAGGTGCGCGCCAAGAGTTGTTTTCTGATTCAGATATCGTGCAAAAAGACCATCAAGGCCATCACTTATTCCAGCTGCAGTGAAAACAATCAATGCAGGCATGAACATATTCTTTTGGAGATAAATGACAAAAAGCGGTACAAGAAGTATCCTGATAACTGTTAAGATATTCGGAAGATTAATCGCCAATTTAATTATCCTGCTGTTTTTTCTTATCGACTTCTTTCAGAGCCGGATTCCTATCAATTTTTTCCGGAATAAGCCTAATCGTCAATTGCTGTGCCTCATCCTCTGATATATTGATACCGAAAGAGTTAAACGTTTTAAACATTAACGCTTTCGCTAAAGCCTTGGCGTCGCACTTGCAATTAACTAAAACGATCGCTTCGCTTGGTCTCATTTCCTGAATACGAATATTCGTAACTTCCGGGATATCACTTACTGTCTTTCTGAATTTTGCAAAATTTGAAAGATAGCCTGTACCCTGGACGAAAACCTTTATTTCAGAGGCTTTCTTTTTCTCAAGCGTTTTTGTGATCTGAAGTGCAAGATCGTTTCCGGCAAATGCGCCTGCCGTTGTCACCGCATTTTTCCGCCCAATCATTTCATCTGTATCAAGACTGACATCTGTCCTGAATGCTGCTGCGACTTCTTCTCCGGTATCCACCCGGACAGCCCTGGCGGAAACGGTTCCCTTGAAGGAGCGAATATCCTCCCCCATTGTATTTGATGCACGTTCCGAAACAGCACTGCCGACAATAACGAAATCCGCTTGCATCATTTTTCCGAGTGCCGCTACTGTCTCATTGTCAGGTTCAGGGGTTGATAGTGTCAGCCCTTCTTTCTTTATCTCCGGGACCGCGTCGTGGGAAACAATATCGAAACCAAGTTTTGTCATCGATCGGCCTAAAGCTTTTTCTGCTGCAGTTTTTCCCATAGGCATATCTGTTCCCCACCAGTAATGGGGAAATGTATCTTCAAATTCTTGTTCTGCTATTAATAAAAGAATTGAAGGTATTTCTTTTCTTCCAATTAAAAAGCCCATCTGAGATAGTTCTCTTTTAATTCTTGATCTCGAGATCCTCGCCTCCACGACAACACGGTATAAATTATTATATTCCGTCTCGGTCAAAACTCTATATCCATTAACATACTGTTTTTTACGGCTGTACATCATTTCATTTAGTTTTTCAAAGTTCTGTACTAGCATTTCAATCGGCATCATCTCGGCAATAACAATCCCCACAGCCGCAACCAGGCTTTCCGATATTGCATCCTCCCTGGCCTTTGTGGGATCATCATCTATAATTACGCCGGTGCCGGTTACAATAATCTTGTTTGACGATTCAGGATTGCCGGCTCCCGGACACTCGGAAGATAAGAGCAGAAAAAAAATCGGCCAGATAGCAATTATGGTACTTATTTTTTTAAAAACCACGGACATTCCGTTGGCACCTCCCTTTTTACGAAGCCATCAACTTTCTCTGTTTACAGAATAATCTGCAAGCATCATCATTAAATCCCTTGTTTCAGTCGGCTTAAAGGCAGAAAGAGCTTCTTTTGCTTTGGCCACATGGTCTGCCGCAAGAGATTCAGTATATGAAATACCGCCATATTTCTCCAGCATACCCTTTAGAATATCAAATTCATCAATGGAAAATTCGCTGTTCTTAATGACAGCCTCCATTTTTTTGCGATCGGCAGGACCGGCATTTTTCAGGGAATGTATTACCGGAAGTGTCAACTTGCCCTCTTTTAAATCCGCCCCAACTGCCTTGCCGAGGGTACCGGTGTCAGATGTATAATCCAAAAGATCGTCAGTCATCTGAAACGCCATTCCAAGATTATAACCATACGTTGAGAGTATCGATGCCTTCTCTTTTCCTGCTTCTGCAATCAGGGCTCCGCACTTGCATGCCCCCATAATGAGGGCCGCTGTCTTTCTCCTGATAACATCCATATACTCTTCTTCTGTAAGGTTCAAGTTGCCCTTTCCTATCAGTTGGTGAATTTCGCCTTGAGACATATCCTCAGTGATCTCTCCTATAGCCTCAATCACTTCGATCTTTCCTGTACGGACAGCAATCGAAAGAGATCTTGCCAGAAGAAAGTCACCCACAAGCACTGCTTCGGCATTACCATAAACAGTGTTGGCCGCAGCTTTTCCCCTTCGAATTGTTGCATCATCCACAAGGTCATCGTGTAAAAGCGTCGCTGTGTGCAAATATTCAAAAATTACTGAAAATGTCTTGTCATACTCACCGGTATATCCGCAAATTCTTGCGGAAAGAACCATTAGAAACGGCCGAAACCGTTTCCCCCCCGCAAAAAGGATATGCCCGGCAACATCCGACACAAGGTCTAAATATGTTATAAGGTTTTTTTTTAAAGCAGTTTCAATAGACAGGAGGTCTTCGTCCGCCAGCCCGATAATTTTCTCCTTCAGGCCTTTCATACCGGAACTCCCGTAAGATCATACTCGAAAGCGTCTGTAATTTTAACCATTACAAAACTTCCTTTTTCAACTTCATCTGAACGGATAAACGTTATCCCGTCGACTTCCGGGGCCTGAAAGCTTGTACGCCCGATGTAATGGCCGTTTACGGGACCGCTCTCAACCAGTACTTTGCAGACACGGTCGATATGCTTTCTGTTATTCTCAAGAGAGATATCAGCCTGGCATGACATCAGCCGGTTATATCGCTCTTCAGCCACACTATGATCAACATGATCCGAGAGTCTATGCGATAACAGTTCATCTGAATCAGAATATGTAAACACACCTAAATGATCAAACCGCATCTCCTCTATAAATTCAAGAAGTGTTTGAAAATCCTTATCTGTTTCGCCTGGGAAACCTACCATGGCTGTTGTCCTTATTGAAGCATCCGGAACAGAAGAGCGGATTTTATCAAAAAGACGTTTCAAATAATCGGAAGTATACCTTCTTCCCATTCTTTTGAGTACACTGTTGTCTGCATGCTGTATCGGGATATCAAAATAGGAACAAATATTACTATGCTCTGCAACAGTCTTTACCATTCTATCATTAATACTTTCAGGGTGTCCGTAGAGCATTCTCAACCATATACCGTCTGAAACAGCTGCCAGACTTTCTAAGAGATAATCGAGTCTCTTTGTCGAGACCAGGTCGATGCCGTAACATGTCGTATCCTGTGCTACAAGTGTAATTTCATTTATTCCGGATTCTTTTAGCAATAAAACTTCCGCAACAATATCACTGTCGTTGCGGCTGCGAAGCCCTCCCCTTAGTTTAGGGATCATACAGAAAGTACATTTTTTATTACATCCTTCAGCAATTTTGACATAAGCGGTATAGGGAGATGTTCTAACTCGTAGCGCATCACTGTTCTGGAAAGGGGCACTTTCAGGGCTTGTCAGTATGCACGGAAAACGGTTTTCGCCAGGATTTTTTTCAACAGCATCGACAATCCTGTGGTATGCACCGGTACCCAGAAAAAAATCGACCTCAGGCATAGACTCAGCAATCTTTTCACGGAAACGCTCAGGAAGGCACCCGGTGACGATCAAACGCCGGCAGTTTCCTGATGTTTTATTTTGTGCAAGTTCCAAAATCGTATCAATCGATTCATCAACAGCTGAGTCGATGAAACTGCATGTGTTAACAATGATTACATCAGCATCAACCGGATCGACGGTAATATCATGACCTTTTCCAACCAGTTGCCCCAGCATTAATTCACTGTCCACGAGATTTCTTGCACACCCCAGGCTTACAAGATGAATTTTATTGTCAGTTTCCGTCACCGTTTAAGTACCTGTAAACTTCGGTTTCCTCTTTTCAGTAAACGCTGTTACAGCTTCCATCAGGTCATTTGATGGGACAATATTTGTACTGATGGATGCAACATATTGAAGACCTTCTTCAATAGACTTACCGACTCCATAATTGAATACATCCTTAGAGGCCTGGACTGCAAGCGGCGCATTTCCTGAGATTTCTAGTGCCAGTTTTTCTGCACTTTTATAAAGCGCTTCCTGATTTTCATAAACATCGTTGACCAAAAGTATCTCTTTTGCACGCTGTGCGGTAATGTTCCTTGCCGTATAGGCAAGTTCCCTTGCATGTCCCTGGCCGACAATTAACGGTATCCGCTGCAGCACACCAACATCCGCTACAAACCCGACAGCAGCTTCACGTAGAGAAAATATTGCATCCTCTGTACATATTCTGATGTCGCATGCTGTTGACATGTCAAGGCCTGCGCCAATGCAATATCCATGAATAGCTGCAATCACAGGCTTTCTGCACCATTCGATACAGCTGATCGAATCCTGAAGCTCCTTTATTTTTTTAAGCAGTTTCCACTTGACCCCCCCTTTCTGTTCTTTGTCAAGAATCTCAGGCAATTCGGGCATCATGCCCACCAATCAGGGTCCTTGTCAAGATCCTCAAAAATTGGTAGAATCTCCCTCCATGCCGGCAGATTCATCGCATTCTTTTTTTCAGGACGATTGAGGTACACCCAGGCAACTGGCGGTTTTTTTTCAACAATATAAAATTCATACTTACTCATAAATTTCTCCTTTTAGTGCGGGTCATAACATTTGTTCTTTCTTTATCATATCATTTTGTAGTTTACTATAACCATGTTAAAAAATTTTAAACTGACCATTGAATACGACGGAACCGATTATCACGGATGGCAAATACAAAAGAACGACCGGACCATTCAACAGGAAATCGAAATCGCCCTTTTCACTATGACCGGAGAAAGGATTACACTGGTCGGTTCAGGAAGAACCGATGCCGGTGTTCATGCACTGGGACAGGTTGCCAATTTTACCTCTAAAACAAAACTTGCGCCTGACAACTTTCAAAACGGTTTAAACAGCTTGATTCCTGAGGATATTATCATTAGGGAGTGCTGCCTTGTCGACAAACAGTTTCATGCTAGATTCAGCGCAAAAAGCAAAACCTATCATTACCAAATTCTCAACCGAAAAACACCTTCTGCCGTCGGCAGGCAGTATGAATGGTTCATCAGTCAAAAACTTGATATTGAGGCCATGAAGGCTGCTGCCTGCCATATCAGCGGCACGCATGACTTTAAGGCATTTGAGGGTACGGGCAGTCCGAGGTCTCACACCACAAGATCCGTCATAACCGCAGATATTGAACGCGACAATGACCGTATTGCTTTCAGGATAAAGGCAGACGGATTCTTAAGGTATATGGTAAGAAATCTCACCGGCACTTTAGTTGACGTCGGACTTTTAAAAATCAACCCTGAAGACATAAAATCGATTCTTGCTTCAAAAGATCGTTCGCTTGCCGGGCCGACTGCCCCTCCACACGGCCTGTTTCTTATCAATGTTGAATATTAGGTCCTTGTCAGCGCTTTAATGATATTTTCATGCGCAGGATATTTTTTGACGAGAGAATCTCTTTCGCCGAGCTCAAAATCATCAAAATCAAAACCAGGCGAGACCGTACAGCCGACAAGTGAAAATGATTCAGTGTCATCTACCACAGCTCCGAACCAGCATCCGGCTGGTATTTTAGCCTGACACACTTCATTGTTTTCGACATCCATACCCAGTTTAATCTTGTAGGGTTTACCATCCGGCTTAATGATTCGGATCGTCATGGAGGAACCGAAATAAAAATGCCAAAGCTCATCTGATTTAAGCCGGTGAAAGGACGAAAAATCATTCCCTTTGAGAAGAAAATAAATAGCAGTCAGCAACGGCCTGTCCCCAGTATAGCGGTCAGGCAATACATCTTTTTTAATGACAATGTCCGAACAATACGTCTCCCTGAAATATCCACCCTCGGGATGCTCCTTAAGACACAGCTTCTCGATAAAGTAGTCGGCATTCTTTTCCGTTGAAATGTGTTTTGTTTCCAAAGGGCTATCCAAGTGTAAGTTTTTTTATATAGAATATTCTCAAAAGGCTTTTAATGTCAAGAACCCCTGAAAAATGCAGCAAAGGTTTTTAAATGTCCAATTATACTGCACATGATTTGTATTGACAATCTGCATTGATGGAAGATAAATAATAGCTCAATGATAAATTGGAAACATACACCTTGTTATTTATAAAAGATTTTATAAAAGGAAGTAACTGATGAAAGAAGGAACGGTTAAGTGGTACAGTGAAAAAAAAGGCTATGGCTTTATTGAAACTGAAAGCGATGGTGAAGTATTTATGCATAAAAACAGTATTAAGGATCATGGTTTTTTTGCTTTACAAAAAGAAGACAAGGTGGTGTTTGAATTAAAAAAGACGAACCGTGGCGTGCAGGCGGCAAATGTCAGAAAAGTAAAATAAAAAATCTACCCAAAAGAAGCGGTCTCATAGAACACAACACCTCTTCTCCTTTATATCCTGAAACTGGATTATCCTGAAACTGGATTATTCAAACGCCAACTATCTTCAGATAAGTTCAGATAAAATTATGAAAAACAAATATTGCGGACGCATTTTAAACAGCCCATACACCGTTGATTTAAAAAACCGCTTGACGGACTGCATTGATCGATTTCATGCTTTTGACGAATGCGGAGGACCGGCAATTCCTTATATTGCAGCATGGCATGAAAACGAAGGTGTTGTCTGGTATGAATTTGCCGGCAAGCGCTTTGTGGAACTGATGGGATGTGATTGTTCAGATTTACATGAAACTTTTCGAAAGGGTATTATTGATCGAAGAGAATACAAAGTTTTAAATAAAGGGATACGCCAAAAAACCATCGACAAACTGGAATTAAAAAACCTTAGAACAAATTTGAGGGATGAAATTGAAAAAAAGGGGATAGAGGAGGCTGTCTATAAAGTTGTCTCCAAAAAAAAAGAGATGTTTTGGATTAAAGATCAAGCTATCATAGAGTCTTTTGAGCCGGACAAGATCAATATTTCTCTGGGGTGCCTCACAATTGTCACCAAGGAAATGGAAACCGAAGAGCAACTAAAAAAAACTCAGGGGGCCCTGAGAAAAAGTGAAGAAAAATTTCGAAAACAGGCCATCCATGACAACTTAACCGGTCTGTACAATACCCGCTATCTGTACAAGGCGTTATCTAAATTGATTTCAGAATCCACTGACACCCGCGTGCCGTTTTCCCTGATATTCATGGACATTGATGATTTTAAAAATGTTGTCGACACTTTCGGCCATCTGAACGCCAGCCAGGCACTGCAGGAATTTGCCGCTACAATCAGATCCACACTCCATGAACCGTCTTACGGTGTGGCATACGGAGGCGATGAATTCGTCGTGGTGCTTCCGGGTTATACAAAGCATAAGGCCATTGAGATGGCTGAAAGTATCCGGTCAAAAATCAGCGAAACCATTTATCTGTCCAAGGTAGGTGTCAATGTAAACCTCTGTGCAAGTTTCGGTGTTGCCTCTTATCCGGATGATGCCACTGGCCTTAGAGAACTACTATCTCTGGCAGATGAAGCAATGTTCAGTGTAAAGGAACATGGAAAAAATTCCGTCAGAGGAATAACGTAAATTTGATGGAAAAAATGAATTTAAAAGGACAGCAGCTTCTGCTGAATACGGTGATCAATCAGGGCTTATGCGTTCAGTGCGGGGCCTGTGTCGGGCATTGTCCCTATTTTAATTTTTTCGACGGCCAGGTTATGGCCATGGACACATGTCGGTCTGAAACCGGGCGTTGCATACAGCTTTGCCCACAGGTAGAACATGAAAAAGCTTCATCGGACAGGCCCCTTGATATAAAATCCGATATAAAATCCCTTGAAAAACCGATTGGTTTTTTCAAGGAAATTTTTATAGCACGCGCTTCAAAGCAATCCATCAGAAACCAGGCACAATATGGTGGTATCGTCTCATCAATTCTTGCATATGCCCTCAATAAAGATCTTGTTAACTTTGCAGTCCTTACCAATAGGGGCAGCGGAATTGCCCCTGAAGGGGTTATTGCAGAATCTGAATCCGATATTTTTGCCTGCGCAGGTTCAAGATATTCGTCATCCGCAAGTCTTTCAGCACTAAACAAAGCCATCCATGAAAATAAACGTAAAATTGCTGTTGTCGGCCTGCCCTGTCAGATGGAATCATTGTCGCGAATGAAGTTAATGGATCAAGGTAAAGACAGCATAGGTGACCGTATTGCTCTGGCCATCGGACTTTTTTGCACATGGTCCATTAAATACCGGGAATTGACTCAATACCTGATTCATGAAGGGATAACATCAAAAATTATTAAATACGACATCCCGCCTCCCCCTTCACAGTTGTTTATGGTTCAAACTCATAACGGCTGGAAGGAGCTGTCCCTTGATCGGGTCAGGCCCTATATTCACAAAGGGTGTTCTTTTTGTCTCGACATGACGGCTGAGTTATCGGACATATCGGTTGGGACGGTTGAAGATAAAAAAGGCTGGAATACCGTTATCATCAGAAGTGATGCCGGTATGGAACTCATGAACATGGCAATAAGCGACAGCGTCATTGAAACCCAAGAACTGCCAAAGAAAAACCTTGAACATCTTAAGAAAGCAGCCGGCAATAAAAGAAAACGAGGACTGGCAGCTCTTAAAAATAAAAAAATGAATAATGAATATAATAACTCATAAAAAAGGTGGGATTCAGGCGCTTCTACAGGGAAACCAGGCAATCGCCAGGGGCGCCCTGGAAGGAGGAGTTGTATTTTGTGCCGCATATCCCGGTAACCCTTCATCAGAAATTTTAGAAACATTCGCAGAAGCGGCAAAAGATTTACCGATCTATGTAGAGTGGTCAATAAATGAAAAAGTTGCACTGGAAGCTGCTACGGCCGCATCTTTTGCCGGATGCAGAGCAATTGTCAGCATGAAACAAAACGGCGTGAATGTCGCATCCGACTTTTTGACCAATCTAAGCCTTTCAGGCACCAGGGGCGGACTGGTTCTTGTTTCATGTGATGATCCGGGCGGCATTTCCAGTACCAATGAAGAAGATGCGAGATTGTTTGCAAGCCTTGCCGACATTCCCCTGTTGGAGCCATCCACCCCCCTGGAAGCCCTTGAAATGACCAAATGGGCTTTTAAGCTATCCGAAGAAATACAAAATATTGTTTTGTTAAGAAGTGTTTCCAGATTGTCACATACACGTTCAAATGTCCGACTGGGACCGCTGCCTGAGTTCAAAGCAGAACCCCATATAGACACATCTACTCAATTTCATACATTTCCGGTGGTACCCAAGCATATAATCCGACATGAAAAGCTTGATAAGGCCAAAAAATTATTTGAAATCTCTTCGTTCAATCATTACAGGGGTCCGGCGACTCCTGAGCTTCTGATCATATCCTGCGGTTGCGCATGGTCTTATGCAGAAGAAGCAATAGATATTCTAGATTTGTCCGAAAAAGTGGGAATTTTGAAACTGGCCACAACCTGGCCGATGCCCGATGGCTTGATAAAAACACATTTAAAAAAATGCAGCAAAATTCTTTTCTTTGAAGATGTAGATCCGTTTCTTGAAAACCAGGTTAAAGCCTTTGCAGCAGATATAATGACGGAACTCGGCACAAAGAAATTTTTCGGCAAGGCTTCCGGCCACACACCCAGTTCCGGAGAACAGTCACCAAAAATAATACTTCGTGTGCTGAGAGAGCTGTTCAGCATTGAATCCTGCATTGAATCCTGTATTGAATCCAATGACAACGCAAACGAAAATAAATCGTCAGCCGAAAATATTGTCCCCACAAGGGAATTTGGATTCTGCCCGGGATGTCCGCACCGCTCATCTTATTACGCAATCAAAACAGCGCTTGCCTGGGATGGAAGAGATGGATTCGTCTCCGGTGATATCGGCTGCTACACAATGGGAATATGGCCCACAGGTTTTAACCAGGTTAAATCTGTTCATGCCATGGGGTCAGGGTCAGGACTGGCTTGCGGATATGGCAAGTTGCAGCAATTCGGGTTTCAGCAACCCGTGGTAACGGTTTGTGGAGATTCGACATTCTTTCACTCCGGTATCCCGGCTCTTATCAACGCAAAGTTTAACCAGGCGGATATTCTCCTGGTGATTCTGGATAACGATGCAACAGCCATGACCGGTTTTCAGCCCCATCCCGGAACCGGCGTCACAGCGATGGGCACCAAAACCGACCCAGTAGACATAGAGGCGCTCTGCCGCTCTCTTGATATCAGTGTTTCTGTTGCTGATCCGTATGAAATGAACCAGGCTGCAAAGACGATTTACGGCCTTATCAAAAAAAAAGGCCCCCGTGTTCTCATATTGCGAAGAACATGCGCTCTTGTACAGGGCAAAGAAGGGGGCTTCCCTTATCAGATGCAGGTCAACCAGGAATTATGTATAGGCGAAGACTGCGGTTGTAATCGCTACTGCACACGTATTTTCAGATGCCCGGGCCTGGTCTGGGATGAAGCTAATGGAAAAGCCGGAATTGACGAAGTGATTTGTGTGGGATGTGGAGTGTGCATCGAGGTCTGTCCTGAGAAGGCCATAGAAAGAAAGAGTGAATATAATTAACCCGGAATTTTGTATGCCATTAAACATGATTATAGCAGGGGTCGGCGGTCAGGGCAATGTTCTTGCCTCCCAGGTTGTCGGCATGGTTGCCGCAGATAACGGATTCAACGTCACTATTGGCGAGACATTCGGGTTGTCACAAAGGGGCGGCCCTGTTATGAGCCACGTACGCCTTTCAAAAAAGAAGCATTACGGACCGCTTATCCCTCCGAATATGGGACATATCATCATCGGTCTTGAACCGCTTGAAGCATTACGCATCGCAGATGATTTTGCAAACAAGGAGACCATTTTTATTGTGAACTCCCGACCGATTTTCCCGTTGAACGTTATTGCCGGAGACGTGGATTATCCTTTGCCGGAAAAAATTAAGCTGGAGCTGAAACAGTCAGTTGCCGCGCTTTACTGGCTTGACGCCAGTGATGAAGCGATTAAGCTTGGAAATCCCATTCTTATGAATATGATCATGCTCGGCGCTGCATGCAGACTCAAAGAATTCCCCTTTGAGGTAGAAGATATCAAGCAAGCTCTGGAAAAAATGTTTCCGGCATCTAAACTGGAAATAAATGCCAGGGCGCTTGAGATCGGTTTTAATCTCGTCCCGTAGCAAGGATACCGGAAAATGAAAACCTTAATACTTTTCACCAAATGTATTCTTCTCTTATTCGCAGGATTCGGCTGGCCATCTGTCTCATATGCAGAAAATAAACAAATTTCTGACCAATTCAGAACTGCTCGAGAGCTGATGGTAAAAAATCAGATTAAGGCAAGGGGAGTTACAGACAAACGTGTTCTTACTGCACTTCAAAAAATTGAGAGACACAGGTTTGTCCCTGCCAAATATCGAAACCAGGCTTATGAAGACCATCCGCTTCCTATTGGAGAGGGGCAGACTATATCACAGCCTTATATTGTCGGCCTGATGACTTCTCTGGTTGAACCCGATAACACAATAAAAGTTCTTGAAATAGGAACAGGATCCGGGTACCAGGCTGCTGTACTTGCAGAAATATGCAAGTTTGTCTATACGATAGAAGTCATTCCTTCCCTTGGTAAAAAAGCGAAACTCCTGCTGAATGATCTTAAGTACAAAAATATCAAAGTTAAAATCGGAGATGGATATAAAGGATGGAAAGAATTTGCGCCATTTGATGCCATAGTCGTCACCTGCGCCCCCTCACATGTACCTGAACCGCTAAAACAACAGCTCAAGGAAGGCGGAAGAATAGTCATTCCTGTTGGTGAAAAATTTATGCAATATCTGAAAGTGCTGACAAAAAAAGAGGGGAAAATTATTGAAGATTCCATAATACCTGTGAGATTTGTTCCCATGATAGACCAAGAAGGAAAGAAATATTAGTCCCAAAGGACTAAGCCGCCGCCAAGGATTTTTTTACACCGAATCTCCTATGCATGCTTTATAATGTTGCGATCCATTCTCCCACACGCTGTGTTATGACGATCACTATGATTGCAATCAAAAGATGTTCTCCGACAATCTTCCAGGCAGGCTCGCCCTGAGCCTTGGCAATGATATAGCTGAGAATGGTTAGAATTGACAGTCCCCATACCAGACTCACGATAATGGCGGTGGAAAGAGAAAAAATAAGCACAGGGACCACAAATGTCATTGCAAATATGAACTTGGTCAAAAATGTGGCAATGGTGGCTCCCCAAACCTGTTTGGCAGTGCCGGCGCCTTTGGCCTCCTCTGAAATATGGATACCCAGGGCATCTGAAAACGCATCGGCGATGGCTATGGTCAAAATCCCACCGATAACAACAATCCTGGAATGTGTACCCGAGTGAAGACCGACCATGAGACCGAGGGTCGTGATAATCGCAGATGTAAGCCCAAAAACAACACCTGTTCTCAATGAATCCTTCATCTGTTTATTTTTTCTCCTTTCAGATTGAACCGCCCCTTACCTTTGCTAATCGAACAGTTCATCAGCAAAGATTCCTTCTGCAATCTTTGCCACCGGTCCTGTCATGATTATTGAAAAGTCATCATCAATAATGAGCGCAATCTCTCCTCCGGGCATGTGGACATTTATTTCTTTCTCACACAAACCGAGCCTGTATGCAACCGCACCTGCTGCGGTACTGCTGCTACCCGATGCAAGTGTGTATCCTGCTCCGCGCTCCCAAATTTCTATCCTGATATTTGATCTGTCAATGATTTCCATAAATTGAACATTTGTTTTGTTCGGAAAACGTGGATCAACCTCTATTTTGGGACCCCATTTTTTTGCTTCTTCAGCCAGGGCCTTTTCACGCAGAATAATGCAATGGGGGTTGCCGACGGTGGCTGCACAAAAAACCAATTCCTCTTTGTCCACATGTACCGTCTCATTCAGAACTTCCCGGGCAGGTCCCTCTACAGGAATTATTCTACTGTCAAATCTGACCTTGCCCATCTCCACTGTCACTATCTGGCCTCCCTCATGAACTCTCGAATTTACAACTCCGCCTTTTGTAAATATGGAAAAAACTTCTGTCCCTACCCTGCCGATATCCAAAAGATACCTTGAAAATATTCTTAACCCATTACCGCTTTTCTCAGCCTCACTGCCGTCAGGATTAAATATTCTCAGGCCAAAATCCCCTTCATTTGTTTCAAGAGGGCCGAACAAGATACCGTCAGACCCAACACCGAAATTACGGTGACAAATTTTTCGTATTTGTGATTCAGAAAGCTTACCACCTGTTTCTTCAGGATCAATGACAATATAGTCATTTCCAAGGCCATGATATTTATAAAATTTCATAAACAGTCCTTTTCAGCTTTTATTTTTCTATTTTCCCGTATTTTACCTTTCTATTTTCATGGCGACTTCACGTACACTATATTCATTACCTTCATATGTTCGCTCGACAAAAACAACCTCCCCGCTATTCCCGACAAGCAGCACAGACGAACTGCGAGTGCCGTAACCGTAAACCTCACTTTTAATAAAGATGGGCGACAGGATACGCTCCCATTCCAATCCGACACCGGTATCAGGAAGCTCGATATCAGGAGGGCATGCATGATCAGTCAGGACATCCAGCATTCCTTTGGTATCAGGCTGGTCCATTTCAAAAAAAGGCTTTGCCATGGATTTAGCTCGTACCACCTTGGGCCATGGAGTGTCCAGAAACCGGTTGCTGATACCAAAAAGACCGGGAGGCGGAGATATAATCTCGTTTTGTATATTTGAATAATATAAAAGTCTTTCACCGTCGCCTGCAAGCATGTTAAATCCGTTATATCCGCCGCCTGCTAATTTCAATCGATTGAAAAACGTTTCAGCAGAACATTCTTCTGATAAAAAATCGGTGATCAGATTTCCGCGTGAAGGAGCATCTGTAATCACAGATGACGGATCCCTGTAATTTGTAAGTGCTGCAATTCTGCCCTTTTTTGAAATGCCGAGCCATGTACCGCCGCTTTTCAGATCTCTTCCTGCAAGTATATCCGGTTTATCCTTCCAAAATCCTAAAGATAGAGTCGGACGCTTATAAAATTCATCCCTGTTTGCAGCAAGAATGATCTGAAAAGAAGGGTGCTGTTGATAGGCAAAAAGGATAAGGCACATTTTTCTTGTCGTTGACCTTCAGGTTCAGTTTATGATATTGAATATCTTTTAATTTTTGAGATATCACATTTTAAAAATAAATCAATAAAGGAGGCCTCAAATGAAGGAAGCTGTTATTGTCGGAGGTTCCAGAACTGCAATCGGTACTTTTGGCGGTGGATTAAAGACAGTCCCGGTTGTTGAGCTCGGCTCAATCGTGATGAAAGATGTTTTAAAAAAGCTTGGCCTTAGGCCGGCAGTAAGTGATGCAATGAAAACCGCAGGGCCGGATGCCCTTAAAGATCAAGGCATTACAGATCTTGAAAAACAATCATATGACTGGGACGATGCATTTAAACCTGTCGCCATTGATGAAGTTATTATGGGTAATGTTCTCCAGGCTGCCCAGGGACAGAATACGGCGAGGCAGGCAATGATCAAAGCGGGCATACCAAAAGAAACACCTGCGCATACAACCAATAAAATTTGTGGTTCAGGTTTAAAGGCGGTTACACTTGCTGCCCAGTCGATTATGACAGGCCAGGCAGACGTTGTAATTGCAGGTGGCCATGAAAATATGAGTTTAGCGCCCATGGCATTGCCCAAGGCAAGGTGGGGTCACAGGATGGAACTTACCGGCACCGGTGATATATATGACTTAATGGTATTTGACGGCCTTTTTGAAATTTTTTACGGCTATCATATGGGCTTAACAGCTGAAAACATAGCTGATCTTTACAGCATATCCCGAAAAGAGCAGGATGAACTCGGGGTTCTAAGTCATAGCCGGGCAATGAAAGCCATAAAAAGCGGTCTTTTTAAAGATGAAATTACACCGGTTGTCATTAAATCCCGAAAAGGGGAAACCGTTTTTGATACAGATGAACGACCCATGGAAACAAATTTGGAAAAGATGTCAAAGCTCAGACCTGCCTTTAAAAAGGATGGGACCGTCACTGCCGGCAATGCTTCAGGCATAAATGACGCGGCTGCAGCGCTCGTGCTGATGAGTGCTGAAAAAGCTGAAGAATTGGGGCTTGAACCAATAGTTAAAATAAAGGGGTTCAGTTCCGGCGGCCTTGACCCTGCATATATGGGACTGGGACCTGTTCCGGCAGTGAAAAAAGTTTTACAGCAAACCGGTATGACAATAGATGATATTCAAATGATTGAGCTGAACGAGGCTTTTGCATCACAGGCCATTGGATGCATGCGTGAGCTCGGCCTTGAAAATGACCGCCCCAATGAACTCGGGAGTGGAATCTCCCTCGGCCATCCCATAGGATGTACCGGTGCCCGCCAGGTTGTCTCCGGTATATATCATATGAAACGAATGCAATACACAACCGGCCTTATCACCATGTGTATTGGCGGTGGTATGGGTATGGCGATGGTTGTTGAACGATAGAAAAATATACTTAACTTTTAGCTTTACTTGAATACATGTTATTGATAAAAAATTATAGTTTTATTAGATAAATTGGGAGACAGGCACTATCATGGATATTGGCAGAAAACTAGGGATACTGGTATTTTTTATGGTTCCGGCAATAATCGGAGGTGGAATCGTTTTTCATTTATTCCACGATTATACACCGGTTGTGATTTATGAGCTGGCACTTTATTTGATCGCCGGGGCATATATCAGTAAATAAAGCACTCGCCCATCGGACTTTTTAAAATATCTTTCAATCTGTAACCCCTGACACCTGTTTTCTGTTCATCGGAAAATAGGTGTCAACGATTTTAATATTAGCCGGTTCACTTTTAGCTTTTTCAGCTATTTTTTCTTTGCCGGAACTTGTGGAAACTGAATGGAAACAAAAATATCAAACAACATGATTTTGTGGTTCTTTCTTTGCCTGTTTCTGGTCTCGATTTTTTTTATGGGGTGGCTTTTTATGCCATTCTTTTCAATTATTGCACTGGCGGCTGTTGTAACAGGCGTATTTAACCCCGCATACAGGTTTCTGGAAAAAACAGATAAAGTTAGTCCCGTTTTTGCCGCACTGGCAACATGTGTTTTAATATTTTTCCTGCTTTTTATACCACTTCTCTTTTTTGGCGGTGTCCTTTCCAAAGAAGCATATGATCTTTATCTCACAGGAAAAGATATTGTTTCAAGCGGTCAGGTTAAAAGCCTGCTTGAAAAAAGCAGTGTCCTCGACAAGGTTAATATTCTGCTTTCCAATATTAATATGGAACTGACAATTGATGACCTGAACGAATGGGTTTCAGAACTTGGAAAGTTTATCGGCCTCCTTCTATTTGATCAAGCCAAGGCTCTCACGGCAAATGTGTTGAACTTTGTCATTAACTTCTTTTTTATGCTGATGGTCGTATTTTTTCTTTTAATGGACGGGCAAAAACTGATTGCATTTCTGATTGATCTTTCACCCCTACCCCTGGAAGAAGACGAAAAGCTTGTTCAAAAGTTTAAAGACATGACCGGAGCCATATTAATGGGGAATGGTCTCGGAGGACTAATACAAGGGACTGCAGGTGGTATCATTTTTGCGTTGTTCGGGCTTAATTCTCCTTTTCTTTGGGGGGTAGTGATGGTCTTTTTGGCATTCCTTCCCATCATCGGAATCGGAGTGGTTTTTTTGCCGGCGGCACTATATCTTTTTCTCAAGGGGAGACTTCTTTCAGCCCTGTTTTTTATCGTTTTTTACGCAATAATGTCCGGCGGCATCGAGTATATTTTTAAGCCTAAAATTGTCGGTGACAGGGTCAAAATGCATACACTTCTCGTATTTCTAGCGATTATCGGAGGATTAAAACTTTTTGGGATACTGGGCATCATATTCGGCCCGTTGATTGTTACCGGATTCCTGACCTTAACGGATATTTATAAATCAAATTACCAGAGGATAGTGGAGCCCGATAAATTTTCACAATAACACATATTGCATAATAGGATGAAATAGAATGTCAGAGACTGCAAAATATACTGAAATAAATATTAACAGCGAGATGAAAAAGTCTTACCTCGAATATGCCATGAGCGTCATCATCGGACGGGCCCTGCCTGATGTCCGTGACGGCCTGAAGCCTGTACATCGCAGAGTGCTGTTTGCGATGCAGGAACTTAAAAATGACTGGAATAAACCTTATAAGAAGTCTGCCAGAATCGTCGGTGATGTG
>JAFDJC010000246.1 GCA_019307665.1 Deltaproteobacteria bacterium
GGTCAAGGCATGCGAAGTTTTTAACCGCAGGAATATATTGGAATATTTCGAGGATTAAAATCTGAGCATAACGCAGAGATTGGACAAAATAGCCTTTTCTGGATGGACACTATTTAACAATAAGACCCATGTCTCTTATCATCTCTATATCCATCTCACTCCTTCTACCTGCAGTGGTAAGATAATCCCCAATCATCAACCCGTTTGCCCCGGCCGTGAAAACCCATGACTGAAAGTCCCTGAGGGTTCTCTCCCTGCCACCACATATGGGGATATCCTTTTCCGGGTTTATTATCCTGAAAAGGGCTATAATCTTAAGCGCTTCCATTGGAGCAACCAAGGGCATGTTTTCCATAGGTGTGCCGGGAATGGGATTGAGAAAGTTTATAGGGATGGAATCAACATCAAGCTCTTTTAAAGTAAAGGCCAGTTCTACCCGCTGCTCCCACGATTCACCCAGGCCCAGGATTCCCCCCGAACAGGCCCTTAGACCGGCCGACTGTGCAATCTTGATTGTCTGGATATCATCATCATAGTCATGTGTGGTGCAAATCTCATCAAAATGGCTTCCGGCTGTTTCCAGATTGTGGTGATAGTTTGTAATTCCACTTTCTTTCAGCTGCCGCGCCAATGGCTCGGTCAAGCCGCCCAATGAGCCGCATATGGTAAGGTCCGTCTTATTCTTTATGGCTGAAGCCGCATTTGTAACCGTCTCAAGCTCTTCATCATCAAGCATAAAACCGCTGCTTACCATGGAAAAATTTGTTGCCCCTGCTTCCTGCATCTGAATTGCCCTATCCACTATTTCCTCTTCACTTACCATGGAATACGTTTTAACCCCTGTTTCATAATGGGTTGACTGGGCACAGAAAACGCAGTCTTCAGAACAGAATCCGGATTTGGCATTGATGATGGAACATGTAAAAACCTTATTTTTCTTATACTTATCTCTAATCTTGTCGGCGCTCGTCAAAATATCCATCATCCCATCCGGAATGGTGGCAATTTCGCACGCCTGTTCATATGAGAGGGGGTATGTTGCGTCTTCAACAATTTTTTCAGTTATTCCGGCAATTTTTTTATTGAACATAATCGTTCCTTTCCCTCGAACAAGAATATAAAAACACCCGGAAATGATCACCGAGTGCATGATATTCGTTAATAATTAGAACGCATTACCCAGTATCAAATACGCATAGGAATGTCAACCCATGAGCGCTTTAGGGGTTGACAATAGGTGCCGGATATAACGAAAATATTTCAGATTGCAATTTCATGATAAATATGGCAGAATATTGTGGTGTTTTTATGTTAAATCTGACAAAATGGTTGAAGATGCAATAATTTTATCAGGAGTGTGCACCCTGGGCAGGATGTTTTTTTCTTAATGGTCACAAAAGATCAATTATTAGTGTATCTCAAAGAAAAAAGGAGAACATGGATCTCCGGGGAACTGCTGAGCGACGAACTTTCGGTAAGCCGGTCAGCTGTATGGAAACATATCCGCAAATTGAGGGAGGAAGGCTATGTCATAGAATCCTCTCCCAAAAAGGGATACCTTCTCCGTAGAGATTCCGACCTGCTCCTGCCGAATGAAATCAGGCAAGGGCTGAATACAAAGGTCTTCGGCAAAAAGGATATTGAATACTTCAAGGAAATAGACTCGACCAATACAAAGGCAAAGGATCTGGCCCAGAGAGGTGCCCCCGAAGGCACGGTGGTCATTGCCGAAAAACAGACAGAGGGGAGAGGCAGAAGGGGGCGGACATGGCTGTCACCGAAAGGTGACGGAATTTATGCAACGCTTATCCTGAGACCTGCCATGTCGCCGGGTGAAGCGCCGAAGATAACCCTTATGACGGCGGTTGCAGTAGCAGAGGCGCTGCTGTCTCTGGTACAGATAGATATAAGAATCAAGTGGCCAAACGATATCCTGGTAAACGGACGGAAGCTGGCCGGCATCCTGACAGAAATAACGGCGGACATGGATGCAGTAAATTACATAGTTGTGGGTCTTGGGCTGAATGTCAACACACGGTCTGAAAGCTTTTCTGAAGAGATCGGGAAAATCGCCACTTCAATCTATATCGAAACCGGAGAACAATTGTCGAGAGCCGGACTTATCAGGGCCTATCTTGAGCAGTTTGAAAAATATTATAAAATGTTTACCCAAAACGAGTTCGCCGCGATCATGGGTCGATGGAAGCAACTTTCAGGCTTCATTGGACAAAAAGTCATGGTAGATGTACTCGGCCGGAATTACATCGGGGAAGTTAGCGATATTGATGACGACGGCGTTTTGATATTGAAGGATGATCAGGGCAGATCCAGAAGGATATTTTCAGGAGATGTAATCCCGGTTAACCCCTAACAGGAAGGGACCTTTCAACATGGAAAAAAAGAACCTCAGCAAAGAACTTGAGAACATATCTTCAGTATTTCTCTCAACAGAAAAGAAGGCAGCAGGGCCGTACCTTGACCACGGGTTCTCGGCCGTACAGAAAAGAGATGAGACATGTGTATCCTGTGCCAACATGCTTGAAGGTTCCTCCGGCAACCTAAAATGTCGAATATTCACGTTTGAGAACGAAAAGCACGGGGTTACACATTTGGACTCCATAACCCCCAATCATGCACACTATTGCAATCATTTTACGCCTCTCAGCACTGAAAAAAATGGCACCTTGAAAGAAGTCAAAAACGATTTTTCCCATCAGAACGAAGATGATCCCGAAATTGAAGAAGCGGTAACCTTTCAGAAAAAAATTACATATCCGGATACTGAAGCAGCTCAACAGAGAATGAAAAAAACAATTGTCAGGTTTATGGAATCGGGCTACAGTATTAAGCATGTTGAACTGGGAAGGACTACCGAAGTTTCCGGTCCGAAAAAGAAGAAAAGCAGAGAAGAAAAAATAACTTTTTCTGTCCAGAAGTCTGAAGAAGCTTGATTTCTATTGCAATTTTTTCATAAATAGTGCCCGCCCAGACAGCCTCTCATTCAGAACTTTCATAAACTTGACAGGGTTTTGCAGGATGCTCTGCATCTGTGCCTTCCATGGTTTCTTCTATGGATAAAGTAGCAATAGTAAGATGCAGCGACTATACGGTCTCAACCGTCAAAAATGCCATGATGGAATCCTTTGGTTTTTTTGGCGGTGCTGACAAATATATAAAGCCCGGAGAGACGATTCTTCTTAAACCAAATCTGATCGTTGCTTCAAAAGAGGACGGAGCAACAACGGATGCCCGGTTTATTGAAGCCGTAATCGAAATTGTAAAAGATCAGCATGCGATTCCGGTGGTTGGCGACAGTCCGGCCTTTGGATCTGCAACAGGGGTGGCAAAATCAGTCGGCATTCTGGAGGTTCTTGAAAGGCAAAACATAGACATCGTTGAATTTGAAAGGAATATCCCTTTCAGGGAAGGGGTGAAAATCACAAAAAGCCTAAAGGACTTTGATAAGATTATCAATCTTCCAAAGCTCAAGGCCCACAGCCAAGTCAGATTCACAGGGGCCACAAAGAATCTCTTCGGGCTTACCAAAGGAAAAATAAAGGCGTGGCAGCACGTTATCGTCAGAAACAATCTTGACAAATTCTGCCTCATGATCCTGAGGATATATGATAGCGTAAGGCCCGCTTTTACACTGGTAGACGCAATTGACATTATGGAAGGGCAAGGGCCAAGAGGAGGTCCCATGAGGCGTTTCGGGTTCGTTTTTTCGGGCGTAAACTGCCTCAGCATAGACACGGTCATGGCAAAATGTCTGGGAATTGATATGGAGAAGGCGCCCTTACTTCAAGCGGCAACAAAAAACGGCTACAAGGGAACATCCTTTGAAGGCATCGAAGTAATGGGCGAATCAATAGAAAACGTGATAATAAACGACTTTGCATACCCCGAAACACTGAACGATATCTCCTTCAGTTTAAAGGGGGTTGTTAAAAGCCTCTTTCACCACCTCTGGTTGCTGTATGTAAAAGAGCATAGATAGCGGCACGGATTGCGGCATCCTGCATACGACATGGACTTTATACCTAACTTTTCTAAAAAAAAGGCGGGCTAAGATAATATCTTAACCCGCCTTTTTTTGAACCACTGAATTAAGTTTATTTTAAACTACACCGGATGAGATCGATGTTCTTGTATTCTTAATTTTTTCAATTGCAGCAAAAGTTGAATTCGCTACCCTGGCCAATTCATCGTTCAGTTCATCAGCCTGTTCCTGAGTCAAAGGAGGCGAATGATAATGCGGCGCGATGATTATCAAATCATCGATCTCACATGTTGGCGCAAACTTTAGCCATAATCTTTCCAAAAAACTAAAGTCATCTTGATCCATCTTTTTCAACGCATCATCAACTTCCGCTATCCAGTCATGATATCCTTGCTTCTTGAATAGTCTTTTTGCCTCTTCTAGCTGAATACGCAAATTTTCAATATCTGAAACAACTACCTTTTTTTCCTTTGGGAACGTTACGATTGAACTGAGGGTTGCCCGCTCTCTAGACCCGACTGCTGCTGTTACTTCCGGCATAGGATCTTCATTTTCGACTGCGCCTGCCGCAGAAATGAGGGTATAGGTTATCAAGCGCTTATACCCCATCGCTTTCGTGGCTTTTAATGCAGATTCATATAATTTATATCGAACGTTTTTTGTGCCATCCGTGCAGCAGTGAGTAACCTCCAGGGTCCAAC
>JAFDJC010000067.1 GCA_019307665.1 Deltaproteobacteria bacterium
GAATACAATCCAGTTGAATTGTTCTGGAAATGGATAAAGCCAAAAGTGTATGGTTTTTCTGCGTTTGGCGGTTTGCAGGAATTGATTCGGAGATTTCGGCTACAAACATGGCATTATAACCATCAGAGCACAGTTAATCCGATAAAATTTAGACTGGAGGCTTACAGACAAATTTTATAGTTAATTATGCGGTTATGTTTATATCAAATTCAACTGTACGGTTTAGACCCGTAGCTTTCCGTCTCCTGATCACTCAGGATTTGGCTTTTTCATGCAATGTCGTGATTTTCTTATATAAACATCGTTTAGTCTAAAAACACATGTTTGTCAAGAAAAAATAAAAAAATCAAGATGTTTGATAAAAATGAAAAGTCGATAGATAATTACCCTTGTCTAATCAATTTTGATTTTTTTCGAGATTGCCAATTTTGGTTTTTACAAACAAAGAGCTTTGTTTCATATTATTACGATGTCACGATATGAAATTATGGTTTGACACTGCTCCATGCTTGCAATATAAGGGCAAGATACAAAACACTAGTCGTTTTATTAATCGTAATTTAAAAGTCTTGAAAATTTATTGTTAAACCGTGAGGTTAAATTGTTATCTGTGGGATATTTGTTTGTCCTGCCGGGCCTTGCGATTTTTTTTCCTACAGAGCAGAATTTAATTTTGCCTGTAGCATTTGCAGTTTTTATTAACTTTCAGCAAAGGAGGGGCAATATGAGTATTTACAAGATTATCGAACTTGTAGGCACAAGCGAAACATCATGGGAAGAGGCTGCAAAAACTGCAGTTGAAACCGCCGGCAAAAGCCTGAAAGATCTGAGAATTGCCGATGTCATAAAGATGGATATGAGGATTGAAGACGGAAAGGTAGTTGCATACAGGACCAGAGTAAATCTTTCATTTAAATACGATGTTTCTTAAAAAGACTTTGAATTCATTTTAGTACACATAACCGGGCAGGTTCATTTTGCCCGGTTATGCTTCATCCCGAATCGGAGAAAATAGAGATCGGAGAAAATATATAATGCAGACCGGTTCACAACCTGTTCAGAGAAGGCAGCACAAGCGGTTTAAAGTAGAAGACGGCACAGTAGGTGTTGCAAAGCTCCAGTTTACAAAAATGGGCCAGATCAATGATATTAGTAGGGGCGGATTGTCGTTCACGTATTTTGACAGTGGAGACAATCATGATCAAATTCCGGATGTATCTGAACTGTCAATATCCATGGATGGTAAAAACTTTCATATGGAGTCTGTTCCATTTGTCACAAGGTCGGACTTTAAAGTAAAGCCGGACTTTCTTGAAATAAGGCAGCGGTGCGTTCAATTCGGCCGGATATCTCCTTCTCAACAGATTCATCTCGATTATATTCTTTCAAATCTTACCATAAGATAGATTCAGAGATAGACCCAGAGACAGATACAGCTACTTCCTTAATATCTTTTTCACTGAAAACACGAATATTGTTTTTTTCAAGAAGTGCCGATGTAACACCTTTTCCAGGCTTTTGTTTTTTGGAAAAAGTACCATCGTAGATGTAGCTGCTGCCACAGGACGGACTTCCATCTTTTAAAATGGCCAGTCCTATCTCAAGGCGCATTGCCTTTTCCAGGGCGCTTTGGGCGCCGGCCAGAAAATAGCTTGTTACGTCCCTGCCATATACATCGACAATTTTGGCATCACCATTAAGGACAGATAAACCATCCCCTTTGGCAATTTCTGCAGGTGGCCGCGGAACTGTCAGGCCGCCGGCCATTTCCGGGCAGAACGGTATCAAGATTCTCATTTGATGCCACTTGCCAAGAACAGAATTGACAGGCCTAACAATTTTGCCGTCATAGCGCACACGTCTTCCGACTAAACAGGCGCTTACCAGGATTTTTATCATATTGTCATTTGTAAAAGAAATGTAAATAACCCTTACCCACCTTGCAATTTACTAATTCATCTCATAAGTAGTAGCTCTAAACATCATTCAAGGCATTTCAAATACAGTTCGAAATTTTTTAGAGCATAAAGTCAGGAATTTGTAAATACGATACTACGTCTTGACTTTACGATAAAGCTTAAACACTTTCAATGAAGAGTTGGAGGAATCCACAGCCATGGCACCACACTTTAAGAACATTCTGCTTATTTACCCTGAAGTTCCAAAGAACACATACTGGAGTTTCCAGTATGCACTGAAATTTATAAAAAAGAAAAGTTCAATGCCGCCTCTCGGCCTTATAACGGTTGCAGCCTTTTTCCCAGAGGACTTCAATCTTAAACTTGTTGACATGAATATCGAGGAATTAAAAGAAGAGGATGTTATATGGTCTGATGCTGTTTTTATTTCTGCAATGATCGTCCAAAAAGAGTCCATGGCGGTTGTGATAGACACATGCAAAAAATTGGGAGCTACCATCGTTGCGGGTGGTCCATATGTGACATCAAATTGGCGTGACATATCCGGAGTTGACCATTTTGTACTGGGTGAAGCGGAGAACATATTTAATGAGTTTCTTGATGATTTTAAAAAAGGGATAGCCCGGGGTGTTTATTCAGATGCGGTGTATCCTGATATTACAAACTCTGTTATACCAAGATTTGACCTTCTCCAACTTGACGCCTACGGGTCAATGGCAATTCAATACAGCAGGGGTTGCCCTTTTAAATGTGAGTTCTGCGATATTTGGAAAGCCTATGGAAATAAGCCGAGACTGAAATCTGCGAAAAATATATTAAAAGAACTCGATGCGCTTTTTCGGTTAGGCTGGAAAGGTGCTGTTTTCATCGTGGACGATAATTTTATCGGAAATAAAAAACAGGTCAAAAATGAATTGCTGCCGGCGCTCAGTCAATGGCAGAAAGACCATGACTATGTGTTTCGGTTTTTTACTGAAGCAAGTATCAATATTGCATCTGATGCTGACCTTCTCAACGGAATGAAGAAAGCGGCTTTTAATGAAGTGTTTATCGGCATTGAAACACCTTCAGTAAAAGCTTTGAAGGAGGCAGGGAAAAATCAGAATTTAAAGATCAATCTGCTGGAAGCAGTCAAAACCGTTCAGGGATACGGAATAGAAGTAATGGCCGGTTTTATCCTTGGCTTTGACAGTGATTCCGACGATATCTTTGAGCGCCAGATTGAATTTATTCAGAAAGCAGGTATCCCACAAGCCATGATCGGTCTTTTGACGGCACTTCCGGGAACAGATCTTTATGACAGGATGAAAAAGGAGAAAAGGCTTATTGCAGAAAGTTCAGGCAACAACACACACAGTATGATGACCAATTTTCGAACAAAGATAGGCAACAATAAATTAAAAAAAGGTTACCAGCATGTGCTTGCTTCTCTTTACGATTTTAATTTGAAAAATTACTTCAGGCGCTGTACTATTTTTATGGACAACCTGGGGCCGGCAAACCATTTTCAAAGAAATATCAGGTTAAATGAAATTAAAATGATGCTAAAATCATTTGTGCTACAGCCCTTTACACCGTATGGATACCAGTATATAAAGTTTGTCTTCACAAACTTTATCAGGCACAGACATATTTACGGAGAAGTGATAAAATTCGCCATTATTGGGCATCACTTTCATACTATTACCCAGGAAACCCTTAAAATTGAAAAAGTTTCTTGTGAACTTGATGAAGGTTTCAGCTATCTAAGTAGTCAGCTAAGCCGGTATTCTCAGCAAATGGCGGACAATTCACGGGAAGCTGTTAAATCAGTGGCTGTTCTCTGGGAGAGAAAAAAAGATTTGCTCAACAGGACCCGAAAAAGAATTGATGAAATTCATATCGATTTTCAGGATGAAATTTCGAGAAAATATGCTGAAGTTTCGGAAAGTCTTTGGCGATTATTTAAAACATACGAAAGAGACCTGCACAAAGCAGGAATGGTATAACCTGAAAAAAGCGGCTTAACCATGTGGCCACTTTTTTGGGGAAGGATCACTCCTGTCAAACTCCATTTTTTATAGCATTTTTAGGAAAAAGTGAAGATCAGGAATGCAAGCATACCGATTAAGACAAAGCCGGTTTCAACAAGGAACACAAGTCTGAACCCCGGGAGCAGTTTCCTGTTTTCATTTGCGATTATTATTAAAAAAAGTAAAACAGGCACGATAAAAAGGATGGCTGCAGAAAAAGGTAAAAGTCCGAAAAGGCCAAATAGCAGTGGCAGGACAGATAGAAAAACTAAGAGTTTTTTTAGAAGCGCCCTTGTCTTTTGTTCGCCAAGAAAAATGGGCAGGGTCTCTCTTCCGACAATTCTGTCGCCCTGCATGTCAAGAATATCAAAAAAAGCGGTTCGCACAAATACGATTCCCATGGCCCAGATTAAGACAGAAAAGGTTGAAGTGTTTAGCGCTCCTTTGGCGGATATCACCGGAAACAATGAGGTCGCAACTCCCCATGCAAGGACTATCAGAATTGTTTTTGATCCTGGAATGTCCTTTATTCTCCGATAGTTAACTAAAGAAAACCTCTCCGGCACCAGCTTCAGATTATACATTCCGCCCATTATGCTCATGGCAAGAAGGATGAGAAAGGGTATCAGTCCTTTCGTATAAGCTGTTAGTAAGCCCGCACCGCCTGCTGTTACGGCCAAGCAAGCCATAAGGAAAAAATTCTTCTGATAGAAAAAAGCCCTGTCAGGATTATTATAGCGGTCGGCTTTAGTTTCGATGAGGTTGTTGAATGTGTGCATGGATAAAACATACAGAAAAGCTATCATGATATATGATAAATTGTTATCGATACCCTGAAGCTTTGAAGACGCATATGTCAGGCATCCCGCACCTATCGCAACATAAATATTTGTCATCAGCAGAATGCGCTGTATTGAAAGAACAGCATGATGCCAGCGCTTCAATTTTTTGTAAGGAAGTGTTTCAATCTTTCTGTATATATTGTTGATTACCCAGTTCGGGGTAGAGGCACCCGCAGTGATGCCAATGGATTCGACCTCTGAAAGATATGACATATCCAGTCCTGTCTCGTCTTCTACATGAAAAGACGGTTTCCCGGCTTCCTTTGCGACCTCTGCCAGTCTTCTGGTATTCCCGCTGTTAAATCCCCCGACAACGATGACGGCATCTACGGATTCCGCAAGACGGCTTGCTTCTGCCTGACGCTTTTCGGTTGAATCACATATTGTATTAAAAATCGTGTAATGGGGCGCTCTTTTGTTTGACCATTCCTTTACACGGTTAAAAAAATGGATGTTTTGCGTGGTCTGTGCAACGATTATGGCTTTGTCGAACACAGGAAGGTTGTCCATGGATTCCAGGCTGTCCACCACGTATTTTCTTTCTCCTGCATATCCCAATAACCCCGTCACCTCCGGGTGATCATGATCTCCAACAATAATTATAGCTTCTCCCTGTGAAGAATGTTTTTTAATTATTGTCTGGACCTTGATAACTCTGGGGCAAGTTGCATCAATAACATTATATCCTGCCTTTTCCAGTCCTTTTATTTTATCAGGCGGCACTCCATGGGCCCTTATTATCACCGTACCGCTTCCTTTGTCGGGAACCTGATCAATGACCGCTAAACCTTTTTCCTTAAGGAGACTGAGGACCTGGGGGTTGTGTATTAGTGGGCCAAAGGAGTAAATCGGTTCGTCAATACGGTTGGAAGCATCAAGTGCAATGTCAACTGCCCTCCTGACACCCATGCAGAAACCAGCTGTTTTTGCAATCATGATTTTCATAATGATTAGGGATGCCTTACGATGCTTTTTCTTTCAGGAAAATATTATGATCAACAAGAGCAAGAGAATGAATGCTTGCCTTTATGAATTTTTGGTCTCCGAAAATACTGATCAGGCGGATTCCATCCTTTTCAGGTTCAACAGTATCAACAGCTTCCATGACCAGTTGTTTATCATTATCACTAATAAGGTATGCATTTGCCTCACACATTGTTTTACTCCTTTATTATTTTTAAGTTTTTTTCAACAATCGCTTCAATCAAATGGGGAAGAGGTGTCTCGCCAAGGCCCGCTATTTCTATATTTTCCTGTGAGAGTGGGAGCAGTATTTTTTTTGCAGGGCTTTTTGCAACCGCTTCAGCCATTTTCGGGGTGACTTCCCCCATCATGGCATGAGCTATAATAATGGATATTGGACCGATGATCACATCAACATTTTTTACTGTTTGAACGATGGCGTTTTCACCTGACGCTCCGCGGTTTGCTCTGGCTTTAAGCATCTGGGATGTTGCAATGGCATTTGTCCCGAGTGCAACAATCTCAATTGATTCTTCAAAAACATCCCTGAGCTTTTTAATTGTAGCGCTTCCGATTCCGCCGCCCTGACCGTCAATAATACATATCCGCTTCATTAAGGTTTCCTATAATTTTTTTGTCTTGATCCTATTTTGTCTTTCCTTTTTTGAAAGACGCCTTTTCGGCCCCCTTTTTTTGGTTGTCGGTTTCCAACCGTTTTCATCTTCATCTTCGCCCCGGACGCCCTTTACCATCATATAATCCGCCATCAGTATTTTTTTTTCAAATTCTGTGGAGCAGATTGTGGCAGCACCACGGGATGATACAAAATTGATAATATCTTTATCTGAAGTCACGACAAGCGCTTTTTCTCTTTCGGAGGACGCCATTTTCTTGATAACGGCATCTGCGGTTTCACCTTGTCCTGAAAACTTGATTTTAATCCCTTTCATACTGTCACTTTGGTTTGAAAAAACAGGGGCATCGGCACCGTCAAAGACAACAGTGATTTTATGGGCTTTTATTTTTTTATATGCTGCCAAAAGGGTAATAAGTGAATCGCGGCCGGTTTGAATGTCCTGTTGGTCAAGCATGCTTAATGTGCAGGATTGTCGAATCAGATTATATCCATCTATTATAATGTGAATAGCCATATTGAAGTAAAAAATTAAAAAGCATTAATTTTTAAGTATATCGAGCAGTCTGTCAAGGTCATCGTTGTTGTAAAATTCTATTTCTACCTTTCCTTTTTGTCCTTTGCGTTTTATTTTAACTTTGGTTCCAAGTTGGCGCGAAAGCTCTTCGGCAAGACTTAAAAAATAGATGTCATTAGAATTTCCGGATGTTTTCTTTAGCGGTTTCTTTTTTGACTTCAGTTTTTTTACAAGCGCTTCTGTTTCTCTAACTGATAGCCCTTTAGAAACAACCGTATGAAATGCAGCATTTAATTTGGCGGATGTATCTATACCAAGAAGTGCTCGGGCATGTCCCATACTGAGGGTTTTATCTCTCAACCGTGTTTTGATTTCTTCTGGAAGCCGGCACAGTCTTAAAAAATTTGCCACAGCAGGCCTGCTTTTTCCTATTTTTTTTGCAGTCTGTTCCTGAGTCAGGCTGAATTCATCCATCATTCGCTTATAAGCTTCTGCCTCTTCCATCGGGTTCAGGTCCTGGCGTTGAATATTTTCTACAATCGACATTTGCAGAAGTTCTATATCAGTTGCATTTTTAACAATCACAGGAATTTTCTTAAGGCCGGATGCTTTTGATGCCCTGAGCCTTCTTTCTCCTGCAATCAATTCGTACCCGGTGTCGTTTTTTCTGACAATAACCGGTTGAATAACTCCCTGTTCCTTTATTGAATTGCCAAGTTCTTCCAGATCATCTTTTGAAAATTTTCTTCTGGGTTGATATCGATTGGGTTTTATCATGTCAATATCGCACAGAAAATATTCTGAATCCTTGCTGTCAACACTCTCCCTGATATCCGGAAAAAGGGCGTTGAGTCCCCTGCCAAGGGCATTTTTTTTGCGTTTTTTGCTATCTGAAACAGTTTTTTTTGCCTTCATGCGCATTTTTTTCATATTGCCCTCAGGTCTTATCAATTTCCGGCCATTGTCCGACCGGTATTCATCATTTCACCCGCCAGTCTCATATAGCTTTTTGCGCCTGCCGATGATTTGTCATAAACGACTATCGGTTTTCCAAAACTGGGAGCTTCGCTCAGTCTCACATTTCTTGGAATTTTTGTTTTAAAAAGCAAGCTTTTAAAGTATTTTTCCACTTCTTCAGTAACCTGATACGAGAGGTTTGTCCGTTTGTCAAACATGGTCAGCAGTATTCCAAAAATTCTGAGATCGGGGTTTAAGCCCTGCTTAATTTTTTTAATGGTCTTTAACAATTGGCCAAGTCCCTCAAGTGCATAAAATTCACATTGCAAAGGGATCAGTACTGAGTCAGCCGCAGTCATTGCATTGAGGGTCAGTAAACTGAGCGAAGGGGGACAATCGATGATAACATACTCGAATAATTCCTTTACTTGGTCGAGCAGATCTTTTAAAATATGTTCTCTGGAAGGGTCTGACATCATCTCAACTTCAAATCCGATAAGCTCGACTCTGGAAGGGACGATTTTTAATTTTTTTATGGCGGTGTCAATAATAATTTCATGTGGTGTTGCTTCACCGATCATACAATGGTACAGCGTTTTACTGAGACCTGCCTTGTCAATCCCGATTCCTGTTGTCGCATTTCCCTGGGGGTCACAGTCAACAAGGAGCGTCTTTTTTGATCTGACCGCCAGGGCAGCTGCCAGGTTGACTGCAGTTGTCGTTTTGCCGACCCCGCCTTTCTGGTTGGCTATACAAATAATTTGTGTCATAATGGAACTCTATCTAACATAAAATAAAAACTTTGAAAAGAAGATTGATGGCATTTTAGAAGGTTACGTAACCACATGAATTGTATCGCCAAACCTGCAACCATACTTTTTGCATTTTTCTTTTTATGGAGCTGTATTTTCCCGGGCAATGCAGCTGGAATTACCATAGAAGAGGAAGAAGAACTTTCGAAAGAATTTTTGAAAATCGCCTTAATGCACTACGACCTGATTGAAGACCCGGCAATAGCAGATTATGTGAACAGGGTAGGACGAAAAATCGTAGCAGAACTCCCATCCCCGCCATTTAATTATCATTTTTATGTTATACGGCAGGATGTTTATAATGCATTTGCAGGACCGGCAGGACATATTTTTATTAACAGTGGCTTATTGGAAGGGATGGAGAGCGAGAATGAACTGGCCGGTATACTAGCTCATGAGATTTCTCATGTTGCCTGCCGGCATATTTCCGAAATGGTGGAAAGGTCAAAAAAGACAACTCTTCTGACCCTTGCAGGTATAGCAACAGGAATATTTTTAGGTGTTGGTGGGGCAACAACTGCCGCTTCTGCCGTAACAGTTAGCTCAATAGCAGCCGGCGCATCGATTTCATTGGCATATAGCCGTGAAAATGAAATGGAAGCAGACCAGATTGCGCTTAAATATCTTTTAAAAGCGGGGTATACGGAGGAGGGGCTTTTAAAAACGTTGAAAAAAATAAGAACTAGAAACTGGTATGGGTCTGATCAAATACCGACATACCTGACCACACATCCTGCAACCGAAGACCGGATCGCCTATATCAGCTCATGTATAGAAGAAAAGCCGGTCAGTCCATCTCAGCCTGAAACATCAAAATTTATCATCATTCAAACACGGTTAACTGCACTTTATGGAGAAGAAAGGATAGCAAGAAAAAAGTTTGAAATAGCTGTTAAAAATAATCCGGATCAATATCTTTCACACTATGGTTATGGTCTTGTTCTTGCCAGAGTCGGAGATAATATAGGATCTGCCAAACACCTTAGAAAAGCCCTGGAAGATAAACCGCTTGACCAGACGGTAATTAGAGAACTCGGCCGTGTGTATTTCCTTAACGGGAATTATAAAGAAGCTTATATCATGCTTAAGGACGCTGCAAGTCCTTCTTCCAATGATTCTGAAGTTCGCTTTTATCTCGGCCGTACCCTTAAGGAACTCGGCAAAACGAAACAGGCAATATTGGAATTTGAACAGCTTTTGTCTGAAAACCCGGACTTTACCCAGGCATACTATCACCTTGGAGTTATTTATGGCGAACAGGAGATGTTGGGCGAAGCGCATTATTATCTGGGGATGTATTACTGGAAAAAAAGGCAGGCCAGAAATGCCGTATTCCATTTAAAAAGAGCGGCTAAGCATCTGACTGCAATGAAAAAAAAGCAGAAAGCCGAGAAAATTTTAAAGGCCGTCGGTGTCGATGTTGACCTCAAAGACAGTCAGCCCGATAGGTCTGGTTTGATTTATTGATTTTGAATTAAGTCAGGTTTTATTGCGGATGTCCCATTGTCTGGTTATAAGGCATTACAATTAATACGGTTTATGCAAATTCCGGTGATTAGCAGTCAAGTTTTATCAAAATGTGAAAACTGCATCGTAAACGTTCCTCTGCCCTGTGTGGCAGACCTGAGAGAAGTGGAATAGCCAAACATGTTTGACAGCGGGGCGCTTGCACTGATAATCTGAGTATCAGCTTTTGGCTCAAGGTTTCCGATTTTACCTCCACGGGAGTTAAGGTCACCAATCACCTCCCCCATAAACGTTTCAGGCACAAACACTTCAACTTTCATAACAGGTTCAAGCAGAAATGGTTCTCCCTTTGAGAGCGCCTCTTTTACAGCCATTGAAGCGCTGACAGTATATGCCAGTTCTGTTCCGTTCGATTCCTTGAATGACCCTCCGGTAACCACAGCTTCAACATCCACTACCGGATAACCCATTGCCGAACCGCTTTCAAAAGATTCCATGACACCTTTTTCAATAGCCGGTATAAAGGCGTCAGGAATCGTTTCGTTTGTTATACTGCTTTTGAACTTGTTGCCTGTTCCCCTTGGAAGGGGCTTAAGCTTTATTCTGACTTCGCCAAAGTGTCGCTGGCCGCTTATTTCTCTGTCAAAAGTTTGCGTTGCCTCAGCTTTCTTTTCGATTGTCTCTCTATATACAACCTGTGGTTTTCCGACATTCACACTGGTTTTAAATTCCCTGAGCATTCTGCTGACAATAATTTCAAGATGAAGTTCGCCCATGCCTGATAAAATAGTTTGCCCGGTGTCCTTATCTTGTTTTACCTTTAGGGTCGGATCCTCTGAAAGATATTTGTCAAGAACCTCTTCAAGCTTTTCCTGGTCACTATGGGTTTTGGGTTCAATTGCAACAGAAATAACCGGTTTGTAAAATTCAATTTGCTCCAGAAGAACCGGATGTTCACTGCTGCAGAGTGATTCGCCTGTGGAGGACTCCTTTAAACCGATGACGCCGAGGATACTGCCGGCACCTGCTTCATCAACCCGTTCTTTCTTATTGGCATGCATTCTGAGCAGTCTTGAAAGCTTCTCTTTTTTCTTGGTAGAAGGATTAAATACATCGTTTCCCGCCTTCAGCTTGCCGCTGTATATCCTCACAAAAGCCAGTTTTCTACCCTCGAGCATAGCTATTTTAAAAATCAGAGCTGAAAGATGTGGGTTTTCAGGAGGGCATTCAACAGCCTCTCCTGTTTCCGGGTTTATACCGGTAACAGGCGGCACGTCTATCGGACTGGGCAAAAAATTTACAATAGCATCCAGAAGGGGCTGAACACCCTTATTTTTTAACGCACTGCCGCAAAGAACAGGGATAAATTTTAAATCTATGGTTGCCTTTCTGATGGCTTCAAGTAATTTGTTGGTATCTACCTCTTCTTCCGACAGATACACTTCCATAATCTCATCATCTACTTCAGCGACTGACTCCACAAGCTTTTCCCTGTACTCATGGGCAGACGCCAATAGATCGTCCGGTATTTCTATTTTAGAAAAATTTGCGCCAATTGATTCGTCATCCCAAACAATTTGCTTCATTTCTATTAGATCTACAACACCATTGAATCTGTCTTCCGAGCCGACAGGTAATTGCATGATCAGAGGCCTTGCGTTCAACCGGTCTTTCATCATTTCAATGACGTTAAAAAAGTCAGCGCCGATCCGGTCCATTTTATTGACAAATGCAATTTTGGGAACAGAATATTTGTCAGCCTGATGCCAAACGGTTTCCGACTGAGGTTCAACACCGCCGACAGCGCAGAAAACGCCGACAGCTCCGTCCAGCACCCTGAGTGACCGTTCAACTTCGATTGTAAAATCAACATGGCCGGGCGTGTCAATTATCTGTATTTCCCTTCCCTTCCATTCACAGGTTGTTACTGCTGAGGTGATTGTGATGCCGCGTTCCTGTTCGTCAGCCATCCAGTCCATCACTGCTTCACCATCATGAACTTCTCCGATTTTATGGGATCGGCCGGTGTAATAAAGAATACGTTCCGTTACAGTTGTCTTTCCAGCGTCTATATGGGCGATAACACCTATATTTCGTATAAGCTTAATTTTTACTTTTTTCATCTTACCATCACCATATTTGCCCTGATGGGAGACCGCAGTTCTATATGGCCTGCAAGGGTCATGGCCTCGTTTCCATTAATAAGGATTTTTACTGCTTTTATATCGGGCACATTATAAACAATAGAATTTACAACAGAATAGACGGTAAGGTATTCAGACTGACTCCCACCGGGATGATGCTCTTTTATCTCTTGTGAAAAATCTGCATAAGCAGTTCCGTCATCTGAGACATAAAACGCATTGAGGACTGTCTTTTCGGGTATTGTTCTCACTAGCTTGTTGAGGGACCCTTCTATCAGCTCATGAATAATTTTTCGACCAAAATCAGCGGAATCATCTGGATGAAGAATATTTCTTTTTTCAGCAGACAAAAAGCTGTTGTCCTTGTTCGAGAAATAGAGATAAATATCTATCCGATTTTGTACGTCATTTTGTGCACCAGGCGTTCCAGGGTAAAGATGCCGATCCGTTGGGTTCTGTGACGACTGTTCAGGCATCGGCATCCTGTCACCTGTGCGCAAAAAAAGAAATACGGTTACCCAGGCAATCAAAGCACCGGTGATCATCAAAACGAATATTTGTAATCGCTTCTTTTTTTCAGACATAATCTCTTCTCTCGTACGCAGCTTTTTGTAT
>JAFDJC010000247.1 GCA_019307665.1 Deltaproteobacteria bacterium
AGGAGATGTGCCTGTGAATTTGCTGAACAGAATTTTTTTTGCAGTGGCTGTGCTGATGTCTTGTTTGTTCTTGATGACACCCACGGCCTGGGCCAACGATTGTGTGCAAAATAGAGCGACCGCTCCCGCACCTGCCGAGATTTATGAAAAAGCCAATCCCTTAAAACCCACACGGAAGAACCTGAGCGCCGGAAGAAAACTTTATATGGGCGACGCCAAGCCCTTTGGCTGTTATCCGTGCCACGGCATCAACGGCAACTCAAAAGGCATGACAGCGCTCAAAATGACGATGAAACCGAGAGACTTTTCTTGCAAGGCGATGATGAAAAATATTCCCGACGGGCAACTGTTCTGGGTCATCAAGAATGGCTCGGAAGGAACCGAGATGAAGGCGTACAAAAACCTGAATGATGAACAGGTGTGGCAGATTGTGTCCTACATAAGACAGTTTTCTAAATAGAAACCAATTCACCCCCGGATCATTTTATGACATACACTTGTCGAACTATTTATTGAGGAGACGTGCCTATGAATTTATTTAACAGGTTTATTTATTTGTCAGCAGTTGTCCTGATTTCTTTTTTATTCTTATTTGCATATCCTACCCTGGTCTTGGCAGGCGATTGCATTCAAAAAAGAAAGACTCCTCAAGCTCCTGGCAATATTTATAAGCAAGCCAATCCTCTTGGAGTCACAGCGGAGAACATTTCAGCAGGTGAAAAGCTTTATACAAAGGGAGCAAAACCATTGGCCTGTATTCAGTGCCATGGTGCAATGGGTAAGGGTAAAGGAAAGTTGGCAATGGGCATGACGCCAAAACCAAGGGATTTTTCATGTCAGGCAATGATGAAGGACATTCCAGATGGGCAACTGTTTTGGGTCATCAAGAATGGATCAAAAGGAACCGGAATGATGGGATATAAAACCCTTAAGGATGAACAGGTGTGGCAGATTGTGGCCTACATAAGGCAGTTTGCTAAATAAAACCCTACTGTCTAAGGGATGGAGTTATTTTTGAGTAGGAATAGGAATTTTTCACTTTTGGATAGGACTAGTAATACCGCACTTTAGTGCCAATATGGGGCTCATACTTGATTTCTAGATTATCGAATCAAATTCAATTAAATGAGAAGGGGAAATTTCTTTACAGATGTAGCTTTTTTTAATTTAGCCAAGGTAAAGACTTGGCCACTTTTCATTTTTATTGAGAACACTTATTATTTTGAGTTTATTAAGGTAAAACGAAGATATTAGAAAATCCAGATCTGGTTATAGGCCATCTCTGCCATAATTCTGGTATGTTCTATTATATCTTTTGGCCTCCATTTATTTACTTCTAAAACATAATCAGGAACACTGTATTTATTCTTTTTAAGTATGGTCTTTTTATCTTTAAATTCTTTTTTATCTAGCTTTCCGTTCATACCTTCATCAAGAAAAATTAGATTCCCTATTCTTCCTACATCAAACTCAGACCAGTCATTTTTTCCTATCATTGCTTGAGGGGCAATGTGTTCAATCGTTAGGTCGTCAAAATCTACAGGAAATTTGTAAGAATTGTGCTCGGAAAATTTTTGCAAGATATAACGCACTAGGCTTTTCTGTTTAGAGTTTTTGTTTGTATAGGATATTTCTTGAAACGCTACTTTAAATTCATCCAGACTAGGTTTTCGCTCCCGTAATTTAGCTGTAAGCACTTTTATTTCATCTGCTACGCTTTGCGAGTCTTTTGCCTCAAATATTTTTCGGCCAAAAGAGGAGTACATACCCGAAATCCCTCCAGACGAACGGGAGGATGTTATAGCCGTAAATACGAAATGGTATTTTTCTATAGCTTGTAAGACGGCTAAGAATTTCGGCAGTTTTATTTTGTTTTCTCTATAGGCTCGTATTAACGATAGAATGGCGGGCGTAGGCTGTGTAACTTTAAAAAGGGTAAGAGCTGACAATGCTTGAGAAACTTTCTTCTCGTTTTTGGTCCATTCATACGAAACTTCATGTATGGATCTGTAATATTTGGAGTCTACAGCTAAGGCACTTAGAAACCCGCTAGCTTTTGACTTTATTATATTTTTTTAATTTTTGGAAATAATTTTTTCAAAGGCACCGATTCATATCTGGATGCCCAAAAGTGATAAATAAAGCTGTCAGGTGAAATATCTACAGAGGAATTGTGTATTGTCTCAAGTATCTGCCCCCACTTTATTTTAGCCGGATCAACGGCTCCCCCGCTTTTTAAGTGCTTTGTGACATGGTTCTTAACAAGATCGGTGAGGGCCAAATCCTTGCCACGGGTATTAAGTGTTTCAAAAATCAAATAAGCATCATCTTCATTATCTAATACGACGAATATTATTTTTAGGTTTAAGACCGTATTTCTTATCTCAGTAATTTTTTCTACCTTCTTCCTCTTTTTTCTATTTACTGCTATAGAGCTATCTATATCAATAGACTCTATTGCACTGTTTACAAGACCTGAGAATAGTTTGTGCGCATTTTTTAAGTTCTCTTCTTCTTGCCCTATCTGTGTTTCCAAATCAGAGCTCCCATATTTTTGGATGTGCTCTTGAAAATAAGGAAAAGATGTTTCAGTTCTAAGGACATATTCACTTTTGTTGTTTCTATCCGAACGCTCAATTAACTGATGCAAGCCTTTTGCCTTGTCCTCTTGATCTAATTGGATAAAAAAATCTCTAAGTATGCAAAGTAAAATCGTAATAGTAGTTAATCTTTGCTGACCATCGACAACACCAAATTGTTGCTTTACCGTTTTTTTATATACCACCATTGAACCAATAAAATAATCATCATTTTTGTTTTGTATTAGATCCGACCAAAATTCATTGATATTTTCGTCATCCCAAGAATAAGGTCGCTGGAACCTTGGTATTTGAAAAAAACTACCGTTAAGCAGGGTTTCTATATCACTATCAGTTGATTCGATTTTCAAAATATCCCTCTTCGGTAATGAGATTGATTTTTAAACACCATAGTCAAGGTCAAAAGGGGAGGCAAGTCGATCCATAGCATACCCGACCTGAGTTCAGCTAACGGATTTTACTCTTTTAGCAAAGTGAATGAAAGAGGGTTGGCTTACAAATGGTTGCACAAGCATCTTTCTTTGTATTTCCAATTTCTCACCTGTCTTAAACAATCTGCCTACATAGTGCCTACACAAATAAAAAATGGGCTACGGCCTAAACCGTAACCCATTGTATTATTTGGTGGGCCGTCTCGGGGTCGAACCACCGACCTACTGATTAAGAGTTAGCGTTAATTTTCTGAACGAATTTTAACTCTTCTTAACCATCCCTTCCTTCTCCGGCTTCGACATTTTCTTAATAGCGGCCTCGGCTTTTAACGCTTCGGAGCGGGTGCCGATTTTTTTCTGAAACACCAGTTTCAAGGGGCCACGGCCTTTGAGATATTTTGCGCTTTTTTTTCCCCCGGCAGAATGTTCGGCGAATCGCCGTTCAACATCCTGGGTGATTCCCGTATAGAGAGCGCCGTTTTTGGTGCGGATCATGTAGAGTGTCCATTCGGGCATATCGGTGTTTTGTGTGAAGGGAAGGGGGGCGTGATCGGTGGTTTCAATCAATACCGATTGAAAGGCGGTTCGGGTTCGGACCTCAAGGAGCCGTAGTCCCACATCCCGGCGTGCACGGTCCCCTTGGCGGTGACGAACACGCCTTCGCCGTGGTATTGGTCCTTGGCAAAATTCCCCATATAGCGGTCGCCGCTGGCAAAAACCATTTTGCCCTGACCGTAAAACTGATTCTCCCGGAACCCGCCGCTGTAAACATCGCCGTTGGAAAAGGTGAACTTGCCCAGTCCGTCCATACTGCCGTATTTGAATTGGCCGGTATAAACACTGCCGTTGGCGTAGGTGAAGATTCCCTGCCCGTGCATTCTTTCGCCCAGGGCCATGCCTTCGTATTTGTCGCCGTTTTTCCAGGTGCGGGTGATGAACTGCGGCAGGTCGCGGGTGACATCGTCGACCCAGTCTTCGTCGGACGCTCCCCGGTCGCTGTCGGGGGCGGCGTAGTCGGGCTGGTGTTCGTCGTATTTCCCCTGCTCTTTGTTGATGTGCCAGGCTTCCAGCCGCTTGTAGGCTTCGGTGACTCTATGGAAATTTTGCGTGGCCGTTTTTTGCAGTTCTTCATCGTCAGCGGGAAAGCGGTCGGGATGCCATTCCATCGCCTGCTTTTTGTAAGCCTGTTTGACTTCCGCAAACGTGACCCCGTATTTGATTTTCAGTGTTTTGTGAGCGCGTCGCATTTTTTTAGTTTTATGTCAGTGGAGATCAGTGGCAGTTTTTCATGCCGTGTTTTTCCAGATACTTCTGGTGGTATTCCTCGGCACGGTAAAATTCAGGGGCGTCTGCAATCTCGGTCACGATGTTGCTTGGAAATCTGCCGGACTGCTGAAGTTTTTCCATCGAGGTCCTGGCGGCTGATTCCTGCTCGGCATCGTGATAAAAAATGACCGACCGGTATTGCGTGCCGATGTCCGGCCCTTGCCTATTGAGTGTCGTCGGGTCGTGAATGGACCAGAACAGTTCCAGGAGAGCGGAATATTCTATTTTGGAAGGGTCGTATTCGACTTCAACGACCTCGGCGTGGCCCGATTGCCCGGTGCAAACCATTTCATAAGTCGGATCGGGCAACTTGCCGCCTGC
>JAFDJC010000248.1 GCA_019307665.1 Deltaproteobacteria bacterium
ACCGCCGATGAACTTTTATCTATTGCAACAAAACGATTCCATATTCAAAAACGTTTTATTTCAAAGGTACAAAAGGAAGCAACCCGCAGACGGATATTAAAGGAATCTCTTAAAAATGATGTTCAGCCGGCATACTTTGAAAGTGAAATAGATGAACAGGATAATAACGGCAGAGGGGATTACGAAACGGTTTATTACCGGGATTTCACAGATGAAGGCAAAGAGATCGGATTCCGCCGACTAGTGAGCATGGAGGATGTAACCGCAGGGGACAATCGACCTTCTGTAATAATGGTACCAGGTTTTGCCAATAACAGTAATTGTTTTAATATCAGCAATCGATATTCAATTGCTAAAGATTTTGCCGACCTGGGATCATGGGTTTACCTGTTTGATCCAAGAGGTGTCGGGGTAAATGAGGGACGATTCGACCCCTATTATACCGTGGACACACTGATAGATTATGATTTGCCCACCGTTTTAAAATTTATCAGTTCAAGAAGCGGCGGAAAACCGTCCATTCTACTGGGGCACAGTATGGGTGGGGTTGTTTCCGAAAATATGGTGCTCAACTGGTCTATCCGACAGAACCTGGATAAAACAGAAGGGCTTGACCAGGACCTTAAGGACACCCTTGATACTATCCTTGTTCCTAAAAAAGAAGCGGAAGTTTATCTTAACATGGTCAAGGGCATCGTATCTCTTGGATCTCCCAAATTTTTCAATAAAACATCACATGTTTTTTTTCCATTAGCTTTATGGTTGAATCATCTGTCACGAATCTTCAGGTTTTCACAGGTTCCTGTACAGGAAGTGTCAAGGGTGGTTACCGAGCTACCTGTTCTTAAAGAAATCACAAGGTTTTTGTCCAACAAGAATATCGGCGATCTGAACTTTTTAATCTCTCCTGAAAATCATACCGATGACAAATATTTTGTAGAGCGATATCTTAAATCAGCAACGGAATCGATACCTCTTGGCCTTGGCTTTCAGTGCCTGAAGTCAATTTATGACGGAAAAGGATTCAAGAGAATGGATGATAGTCACTTGAACTACTCGGACTGTTTTTCCTATTTTCCTGCAAACATCCCGATATTCCACTTCTGGGGTACCCGGGATCATCTTGCTCCGCTTGATAACATGCGCTACAGTGAGCATTACCCGCATCGCATAAAAAAAGTTTATCGAATTAAAACCGCTGCTGATTTAAAAAAAGTCAAAATCTCAGATGAAAGAAGTCAGCTAATCGATTTTGTTATAGAAGGTGCCAACCATCTTGATCTTCTCTACGGAAAAACTGCGGTTGAGCTTGTCTATCCCTTACTCAATAAGATTGTTGAAAAAGTATGGGGGGGTTGGTCATATGATACTGCTGTTTCGAAAGCGGGCTGAACGCTATTTAGCCGGCGCTTCTGCGATAAATTTTTCTATTTTTGCCTTTTTTCTAAGTTTTTCAACATATGCCATTATTTCTTTTCTCACTTTCCCCTGTTTAAGAAATTCCTTCAGCCTGACCCGTACTTCCTTTAAGCTCGTGGTTTCAGACGGTTTTTTATCCAGTACTTTTATAATATGAAAACCAAATTCCGTTTTAACAACATCACTTATCTCGCCGGGCTTTAAGGCAAATGCCGCTTCTTCAAAAGGTTTTACCATTTGTCCCCGTTGAAAGAACCCCAATGCCCCACCATTTTCTGCGCTTGGCCCCTGTGAAAATTTTTTCGCCAAATCAGCAAAATCTTCTTTTTTTAATGCCCGTGCTCTAATCTTCTCAATCTCTTTTTTTGCTTCCTTTTTCTCAAATTCTATGGCATCTTTGTCGACTTTTATGAGTATATGACTTGCACGGACCGTCTCAGGCCGGGTGAATCGTTCTTTGTTCTTGCGATAATAGTCTTTAAGTTCCTTTTCGGAAACATCAATCTTATCAACAATGGTCGTATCCACAAATTTCTTAATGGCAAGTCCTTTTCCAATCTGTGATTTAATCGAAGCTTCCGTAAGATTCAAACTTGACATATATTTTTCAAATGCCTGGCCATCAGGGTGCTGTTTTTTCATTTTTGCAAACTGTTCATCTACGATAGCCGGTTCTATTTTCACACCCGCCTTTTCGCTCTCCTGAAAAAGCACCTCCCTGTTAATAAGATCATCAAGTACTTTAAACCTTATTCTTGCGATACGGTCATTTTCAATCTGTCCATCCTTGCCCGGAAATTGTTTTAAAATCATATTCACATGCTGATCAAGGTAGCTTTGCGTAATCACTTTTCCGTTCACCATTGCTGCCTTTTCTTCTTTTGGCTTTGTATTTTTTGCTTCGGCTCCGGATATTAATATCAGCGATACTAAAAGCAGGGTGACGACCAGCATATATTGTTTGCATTGTTTAAAAATCATTAAAAGCTCCTTTGTAATCTTATTATTTTACACGGCTTCTCAGTTTTTATATTATACCCTGCCGCAATCATATGGCGCGTGTCAAGGCATATTCCGACTCTTCTTTTTTAATCTATTTTATTTATTGAGGAATCACCAACGATAATGTACACCCAGTATATATTCTGTTATCTTTTTCATGCTAATTTATTGACACTGGTTTAAGTTGTCCTTAATATCTTCTAAATTTTATTTGCGTGTTTTTTTTAATTTATTCTCATTTAAATTTTATTATCATGAATTCAAACTCTTTTAAAACGCGAGCTTTAGGTTTATGCTCGGGCGGACTGGACAGTATTCTTTCAGCACTTGTATTAAAAAAACAGGGCATTCATGTGGAATGGATTACATTTGAAACCCCTTTTTTTTCTTCAGAAAAAGCAAAAACCGCATCTGAAAAATATAGGATATCACTTATTGTTGAAAATATTACACCGGTTTATCTTAAAATGCTAAAAAACCCCAAGTGCGGATATGGAAAACATATGAACCCTTGCCTTGACTGCCATGCCCTGATGTTTAGAATGGCAGGTGAATTTCTTAAAAATATGGGGTTTGATTTTGTTTTCAGCGGAGAAGTGCTGGGACAACGTCCCATGTCGCAGACAAAACAGTCCCTAAGGTATGTAGAAAAGAATTCCGGACTTGAGGGATATATTTTAAGACCTTTGAGCGCCCTGAACCTATCATCTACAATTCCAGAAGAAAAAGGACTTGTGGCTAGAAATCAGCTTCTTGATTTCAAAGGCAGATCACGCAAGCACCAGATAGAGCTTGCAGACCAGTTAAATGTTACCGGGTATCCAGCTCCGGCAGGCGGATGTCTTTTAACAGACAGAGGATACAGCAGACGTCTAAAGGATCTTTTTGACCACCAGGAAACATACATGGAAAATGAGCTCCATCTTTTAAAATTCGGTCGGCATTTCCGTATTGACAAGCAAACCAAAATAATCGTCGGCAGAACCAAGACAGATAACGAAAACATTCTCAAACATATTGATTCTGAAAAAGATTTCCTTATCAACGTAAAAAATTTTCCCGGACCTGTGGTCATCATATCCAGCAGCTGCAGTCATGATAACCTCATTCTTGCTGCCTCAATCTGTGCCGGTTACAGTAAAGCGCCCAATGATGAACCGGTTTTTGTGACAGTCGAAAATGCAAAATCAAAACATACCTTGACTGTCACGGCAATTCAGCCGGAAACCGTCAAGGTGCATTTATTATCATAACAAAAGGTGTAGGACTTGGGGGTTAAATGGGTTCAAATTGATCCGGCAGGCCAATACTCGACAAAATCGGGTGAACTTGAAGACAATGACATTCCCAGGTACGGCAGGGCAACAGTTTCCATTGTATCAAGATGGTATTAAATTCCGGATAACATTTGAACTGGTACAAATAAAAGGCACATCTGTTTCAGCCGAAATAACCTCCACACCCTCCGGTATTTTAACAATGGCCTGAGTCTTTGCCATGGAAGCAAGCCGACTTTTCATTTTTGTGGGGTGGAGCAATATTTCCTTTTCATTCCATTCAAAACGACATTGTTTAAACTGAGTCCAGTCTTTCCGACCCTTTATCTCTTTAGTTAATTTTCCATACAACTGAATATAGGGTAAATGCCTGTACCCAGCAATTTTCATTATTGCAGGAAAGGCAATCATTAAAAATGCCATCTCATTCGATGTCGGCCCGCCGGGAAGACAAAATACAGTTTTGTCATCTAATATTCCCATTCCAACAGCCTTTCCGGGCCCCATCCTGGTCCTGTGAAACAGCATTTTGCACCCAAGATTCTCTAAAACTTTAACCACCAAATCACGGTCACCCTTCCAGGTCCCACCAGAGGTAATCAAAACATCTGAATTTTCAAGCATTGTCTTAACGGCCGATCTAATCTCTTCAACAGAATCTCCTGCAGCCTTAATTTGTGTCTGAAATCCGATTGATTTCAAATGGCTGTCCTGAAGCATAACATTGCTCGCATACAGTTTTCCTTTTTCGAGTTTTTTACCGGGCAGAAGGACTTCGCTTCCTGTTGCCAGAAGACCGATTTTCGGCCAGCGATAAATCGAAACTTCCGATACACCTCCGGCAGCCAAAAGACCGATCAAAGGAGGAGTAAGCATTTGACCTTTTTCTGCAAGGATTTCTCCCGCAGAAACGTCAAAACCCTTCAACATTATGTTCCTGCCTTTTTCAGCCCCGGCCAATGCATTGATATATTTTC
>JAFDJC010000068.1 GCA_019307665.1 Deltaproteobacteria bacterium
ATTTTCCTAAGATGAAAGGGCATAAAAATCCTTATTCAAAAAGGCTGAAAAAGCAAGTAACTATTCGGATGGGTATTGATATTAGTGAGTACTTTAAAAATATGTCTGAAGAAACAGGGATTCCATATCAAAATCTTATAAATCTGTATTTAAGGGATTGTGCTCAATCGCAGCGTAAAATATCAATAAAATGGTCACCAAAAACAGCTGCATAACCATCGAATGATACCAACTGAAAAAGCCGGGGCGTTTTCTATTTTACATATGCCTTTTAAAAGTACCTTTAGCTAAAGCCTTGTCGGCTTTTTCAGTCGGCATATCCGAAACGTTATACTCGAATCGAAAATTGAAAATTAATGGCGAAGAAAAAGAAAATTTCTGTAAAGGATCAAATCGGAAAAGATGCAAAGCTGAAAGCAAGTCTTTGAAGCAACCTGATATGGATGAAATTCCATTTTAGTATAGATGGATTTAAGAATATAAAAGCTGAGTATAACAACCGCATTCATACAAAGGAAAAAACACAATGAAAAAATCAATTCTCACCGCATTGTCTGTATTATTAATTGCAATCTCCGTTGAGGCAGCAGACGGGGTTATTAATGTCCCAAGTGCCTTTAATGTAGAAGAGACCGCAGATCGAATGGAGCGCATATTGAAGAAAAAGGGAATGACAATATTCAATCGAATAAAGCATTCCGAGGGTGCTGGTAAGATCGGCATCAAACTGCGGGATACAGAACTAATAATATTCGGCAATCCAAAAGTGGGAAGCCCCCTTATGAAATGTCAGCAAAGTGTTGCTATTGATTCACCCCAGAAAGCATTAATCTGGGAAGATGATAAAGCTAAGGTGTTGATATCATATAACGACCCAAGATACTTAGAAAAAAGGCATAATATCACCGGTTGTGAAGAAGTTGTACAGAAAATAGAAAAGGCACTGGCCGGCATAGCAAAATCAGCATCAACGAAATAAGACGATCTAGGGCATTCACCAAATCCCAAGAGCCTGGAATTCCGGGGACAGTATATTTATTTCTTGACATAAAATACAGACCATCTTAATAGTGACTTCATGGCAAGAATTGCAAGAGTGGTGGCAGAAGGTTTGCCGCATCATATTACCCAGCGTGGCAACAGGCGCCAGGAAATCTTTTTTTCAGATGATGATTATGCTGCATATCTTGATCTGATGGCAGAATGGTGCCGGAAGTATGAGGTGGATATATGGGCGTATTGTCTGATGCCCAATCATATTCATCTGATTGCGGTGCCGTCAAAGAAGGAGGGTCTCAGGTTGGCAATCGGGGAGGCGCACCGTCGGTATACACGGCGCATCAATTTCAGTAAAGGCTGGCGGGGACATTTATGGCAGGAGCGGTTTTCTTCTTTTGTTATGGATGAGCGCTATCTAATTGCCTGCACTCAATATATAGAGAATAATCCGGTTCGGGCAAAACTGGTAAGCAAACCGAAACAGTGGTCTTGGAGTAGTGCGTCAGCCCATATATCCGGTAAAAATGATAAACTGGTGAATGTGGAACCTGTACTTTCGATCATTAATGGTGATTGGCGGGATTTTTTGATGGGATCTATATCGTCTGAAGAACTGAAAAGTATACACCGGCATGAACGCACAGGTCGCCCTTTGGGCAGCACACACTTTGTGGAACAATTAGAGCGAAGACTTGACAGGACCTTAAAGCCTCAAAAACCTGGGAGAAAGTCAAAACAGAAATAAATTAGATATACTGTCCCCGGAATTCCCGGCGGGCTTAGGATTATTATTTCCGTAAGTTTCCCGTCAGGATGCGATCGAGGGCGGTTTCTATAGGTTGTGGATCGATATGCCGCATGAGGGAGCCGATATACTGAATCTGCCTGCGGCGGGCGCCATGGCTCCTTATTTTATGTGCTAATTCGATGGCCGTCAGAAGCTCATCCGGAAGTTCCATGGTCTCAAGCCGGCTGAACGGCAGGGCGACCAACTGTTCGCCCAGGCGTTGCAGAGCCCGGTCTTCATTTTTTCTCTGGGTTCTGCTTTTATAATCCTTATCCATTTTGCAGGCATCCCCCCCCTCCGGTTTACCCAACATCAATACCCGTTAAAATTTTCCTCTGGCGGCGTACTCGTGTTCTTGCCTCCGGAAAACGGACTTTCCCACAATTCAGTTGATTTTACGCCCAAACTCTTGCATTATTTACCCTGGTGCGGCAACGGCAGGATTCATTCATGCACATAACAGCTAATACTGCAAAAGGTTTGAAATGATCAAGCAATATCTCGATTGTTCTTTCCGGCTACGATTTAAACGAAAGCAATGAAAAATGGTATCAGTCGATCGGGTCAAACGCCTTAGAAGAGAAAAGCCTAAAACGGCGGCATATCAATATCACAAGGATTGCCGTTATTTTGCCAAGGTAGCCGACGGCTTAAAAGAAGCCGGTGCAAAGGAGCTATCTGAACTGGGCGCAGAAGATGTCAAACCGGAATTCAGCGGAATCTATTTCAGGGCGGACAAATCAACTCTGTATCGAATTAATTATCTAACCAGACTACTTTCACGATGCCTTGCGCCCTTGATATCATATGCTTGTTATGATACCGATACACTATATCAGAAGGCCAAACAGGTCGAGTGGGAAGATTTTTTTGCGGAAGGCAATACCTTTGCCGTATCGGGGACTGTTTCCGACAGCACGATTTCTCATTCAAAGTACGCTGCCCTCCGCCTTAAAGATGCGGTTGCCGACTATTTCAAAGAAAAAACCGGTCAGCGTCCGGATGTGTCGGTTAAGAATCCGGACATCCTGCTGGACCTTCATATCAGGAACGATAAGGCAGTAATAAGCCTCGACACTTCAGGCGGCGCGCTTCACCGGAGAGGATACAGAGAGGAGACTGTTTTGGCGCCGATGCAGGAAACCGTGGCCGCCGGGATTATTCGATTCACCGAATGGGACGGTTCTGTTCCTTTATATGACCCTTTATGCGGCTCGGGAACCCTTTTGTGTGAAGCGCTCATGAGGTATAGTAATATTCCTGCCGGCGTATTCAGGAATCAATTCGGTTTTGAATTTCTACCCGACTTTGACGGTACTGTCTGGAAGCAGGTAAAAAAAGAGGCTGCCGGACAAATCCGGGAATTGCCGAAAGAGTTGATTGCGGGCAGCGATGTGTCCGCGGAAGCTGTCAGCGCGGCGAGGACAAACCTGATGGGGCTCCATTACGGAAATAATGTAAGCGTTGAAAGGGCGGACTTCAGAAAGCTGCCCGCACTTGAAGATCATGTAATCGTAACCAATCCGCCTTATGGCATTCGGATGGGAGGAGATGAGAATCTTGAAATGTTTTATAAAAGTATCGGCGATTTTCTAAAACAGAAGTGCAAAGGCTCGACCGCTTTTATTTATTTTGGAGAACGGAAACATATCAAAAAAATCGGGCTGAAAGCATCATGGAAAAAACCGATCAAGGCCGGCGGACTTGACGGCAGGCTGGTTAAATATGAGATTTACTGAGAACACAACAGGAGAAGATAATTATAATTCCGGGGAATTACGATAGATGAATCTTATAATACATTAATGGTGAAAATATGGAAAAAATATTTGATGGTAAAAAAACAGCAAAATTGGGCACTGAAAAGAATCCCGCTGTTGTAAATGTAAAAACAGAAGAAAGAATAAAAGAATTAGGATCAATATTTGAAGAAAACGGGTGGGAATACACAATTGAGTTGGAACCAGATAAGCCTGAGGACATTACAGACTTAGAAGTATTGTTGAACCCACTAAAAACAAAGATTGCCGAAAAAAAAGTGGGACGCAATGAACCCTGCCCATGTGGAAGCGGTAAAAAGTATAAAAAATGCTGTGGCAAATAATGGTATCGGCATGCGCCGGAAAATCAAAAAACGGCATTAATATAAAAAATACGCCGACGATTACGGCTATGACTATGGCTATCTGAGTTTTCATATCAGGGGTATTAAACCATGGTTTTATAAAAAAAGCATTGCCTATTTAGCCGCTATTATCCTTTTTTAATCAGCTTTTTTAATAGCTTGACTTTTTATTATGCTTGTAATATAGTATTCGACAATCAATAAAGGCCCGTTCTTAATTGGCGGGCCGGTTTCTTTCTGAAGGTAAGTCCATTTGCTAAAGTGGTACTCCGCAGTTTGGAACTATGAAAATTTTTAAGAAAGGAGTATATCACTGTGGCTGATGGAATTGTAAAATGGTTTAACAACAGTAAAGGCTATGGCTTTATCGAGCAGGAAGATGGTCCGGATGTATTTGTTCATTATTCAGGAATCAATGCAGACGGCTTCAAAAATCTTGATGAAGGCGACCGAGTTACCTTTGAGATAGAAGATGGCCCAAAAGGTCCGTCTGCAGTAAATGTAACGCCTGTTTAGTTCACCAAATCAAAGCTAAAAAAAAGGGCATTCCATCATTTATGGAATGCCCTTTTCATCTTATAACTCTTTTCATCTTTTTGAAAAAACAGCAAAATGGTAAAAGGAACAGTAAAATGATAAAAACCAAAACTATTACTATACTGTGCATAATCATTGTAGCGACTTGTTCCGCAATTTATTATTTTGATGAACTGGGGATACGAGATATTTCCCTTGAAGAGTTAAAGGCCAAATACGAAAAAAGCGAATCAAAATATATCAATATCAACGGGACAGATATCCATTATTGCGACCAGGGACAAGGCCCGGTTATCGTTGCCCTTCATGGTATCGTCGATTCTTTGCATACATGGGATGGGTGGGTGGAAGCAATCGGCCCACATTATCGAATTGTCAGAATGGACATTCCCGGTTTTGGGTTAACCGGTCCATTAAAAGACGACCGCTATTCCCAAAAAGTATTTGTGGAATTTGTTGATAAATTTGTTACAGCTCTCGATATTGATCAATTTATTATTGCAGGCAATTCATTGGGCGGTGCCATTGCCTGGAACTATGCCCTTCAGTTTCCGGAGAAAGTCGACAAGATGATACTCATAGATCCTGCCGGCTATCCAATGGAAATACCCTGGCCCCTCAAACTGACCGCAATGCCGGTAATTAAATATATCGCGGCAATGATAACGCCGCGGTTTATATATGCCATGAGTCTGAAACAGGTGCTTGGCGACCCCGGAAAAATAACGGATGAAATGATCGACCGGCACTATGAACTGAACCTTCGACCCGGCAATCGAAAAGCATTGATCAACATAATGGACAGCCTTAAAAAGTACAACACCGATCCATCTTTCAGCAAAGCAATAAAAGGAATATCTGTTCCGACAATGCTGTTATGGGGCGAAAAAGACAGCTGGATTCCGGTATCCCATGTCAGCCTCTGGCAGAGGGACCTGCCCGACATTCGTGTAATTGTATATGAGGGTGTTGGCCATATACCCCAGGTTGAAATACCTGCCCGTAGCGCCAATGATGTGCACCAATGGCTGTCAGCAGACCAACAGCAGGATAGCAGTGCTGTAAAGGCAAATTATCTGTTTGTGTTGAAAATATTGAGCGGCGTTCTGCTTCTTATTCTCGGTTTATATATTGTCTGGAAAAAGAAAAAGGTGTGAAATTAAAGGCCCTGAGGGCATGGCTTATTTCACTAATCATAATCTTAATCTTAATCTGCCGGCATTTAATCTGCCATTAAGAGAATAATGACCGCACCGCCAAACATGAACAAGGTGCCTGTAAACCTGATTAAAATATTTTCTTCTTTAAAAATAATCCCGCCATATATAACTCCGAATAGAATACTTAGCCTCTTTACTGAAACCATATATGCGGCTTTTGTCATGGAAATAGCAAACCCGTGCAACAGGATATGAAAAAAAAGTAAAATTCCGGCAACAGAGCCTTTGATTGGACTTTCCGTCAAGTTTTTCAGGTCGATCAATCCGAATACCATGAATATTACAAACATAATAATGGTGACGACCACAAAAAACGTCATCTGAAAAAACATTACAGATGAATGTATAATTGCCAGTTTTCCTATGACAGCTGAAAAACTGAAAATAATGGCAGCAATCAGCATGAGCCATGAACCCTTCTCTTTAAATACTGCCAGAAAAGGATCGATTAAAGACCGTTTTTTAATGTCGAAATTGAGTATATAACTGCCCACGCAAACTGATAAAATGCCTATAACACCCCATCGGTCAGGCTCCTCACCCAAAAACAGATAACCGGTTCCCACTATAAATACCGGAGTAAAAGCAAGGTAAGGAACAGTCAGGGATAAAGGAGATACCTTGATGGCCTTCATATAAAATATAAGCGGGACAATCGTAAGCGGAATACTGACAATAAAACTTAAATAAAAAATATCATCAAGCGGAGGTATTTCAACAAAAACCAGACTGGACAAGGTTAACGGAAACCCATAAAGCAGTGGGTATATAAGCATCTCATAGTGGCTCATGTGGGAGAACCACTTTTTTACCCATGCATCACAGGATGCCACCGCAAATGCGGTCAATAAAGATAATATAAACCAGGTCATCGCCGCCTGTTAATCTGTTTCAACAAACGGGTGCCTAGAAAAATTACAAGATAGGTTAAGCCGGCAATCATAATTATTGTGGGGCCGCTGGAAAGGTTCAATGAGTAACTTACTGCAAGGCCCGCCCAGTTGAACATCATACAGAAGAATACTGCAAAGACCATCATATGCCAGAGTTTTTTCGCAAAATGACCAGCCACTGCAGCCGGTATTGTCAAAAGTGCGATCACCATTATAATCCCGACAACCCGCACCAGTAAAACTATGGTCAAGGCTGTAAGACAAAGCAAAAGAATATAAAATGCTCCAGCAGGGACGCCGCGCAACCTGGCAAATTCATCGTCAAAACAGACGGCAAGCAGGCTGTTGTAAAAATAGATGGAAAGAAAAAGAACAACAATATCGAGCCAGAAAACAAGCTTGAGGTCGGTAAAAGAGATCAGAAGGATATCTCCAAACAGATAGCTCATTATGTCAAAATAACCTGGAGTCAGGTCTAAAAACAGAAGTCCCGCAGCCATACCGATCGCCCATAGAGCGCCTATTACCGTGTCTTCGCGCTGTTCGGCATACATACTGAAGAGACCGATAATAACGGCCGCAAAAATTGCTGATGCAATTGCCCCATACATGGGATCAAACCATATGAGGCCTACTTTTTTCTGCAGGAAAAGACCAGCGCCGATTCCTCCAAAAACACAGTGTGAAATTGCGCCTGCCAGATAACTTATTCTTCGGGTCACAACATAAGTCCCTATGATGCCGAATGCAATGCTTGCAAGCGTTGCAACATAAAACGCCAGCCGCAGGAACTCATTGTCGGGATCAAGAACAGCTATGAAAAATTCACCCATGATGCCCATCCACACTGCACCTGTGATCATGACGAATCATACATACGTCTCCTCCGTATATATCCTTGATCATCATGCCGTTTATTTCACTTGTCGGATGTACAACCACGCAGCGATTGACACAGATTGCACTTTTAACTTTTTGAGACACGAACCCGATATCATGTGAGACAATAAGAATTGTCATTCTTTTGTTCAAATTTTTCAGGATATCAAAAAATGCCTCCTCAACTTCAGGATCGACATTGGCAGTAGGTTCATCCAGAAGCAGCAGTTCGGGCTCAGAGCAAAGCGCCCTTGCAATCAGTGTCCTCTGCCTCTGGCCACCTGAAAGTTCGCTGAAATGACGTTCCGCCATACTGGTTATCTTCATCTCCTCAAGTGCCGTCTCTGCAGCCTGCCGGTCCTTTTTTGAATATCTGCCTCCAAGACTTCGCCCTAACCTCCCCATAAGTACTACATCCATCACGGAAACCGGGAAAAGCGTATCAAGATAAGCATGCTGAGGCATATAACCGATTCTCAAATACGATTTTTTCGGATCATTACCAAATACTTTGATTTCTCCCCTGTCGGGTTTTAGTCGACCCAAAATGAGCTTAAGAAGGGTTGTCTTTCCTCCGCCATTGGGACCTACAATACCGGCGAAATCCCCTTTTTGAATATTGATATTAACATTTTCAAGAATGACCTCTTTGTCATATGAGAAAAAGACATTTCTGATTTCAATATGGCTTTTGGCAGACATCAATACCCTCGGGTTGTATTGGAAAAATATCAATTCAGTGCATCAAAAACTTTATTTGCCATACTTTCAAGGTTGCTGATATAGTCAGCCGCAAGAGGGTCAAGGGATACAACTGCGCCATTGATCGCACTCGCTATTTTCAAGGCTGCGCTTTGGTCAAACTGGGGCTGCACAAAAATAATCCGGACATTCCGTTTTTTAGCCTTTTTGATCAGAGCAGCAAGGTCTTTTCCCTTTGGCGCCTTTCCCTCAACTTCCACCGCCACCTGTTCCAGATTGTAAGCATCGGCAAAATATCCAAATGACGGGTGGAAGACAAAAAATGCCTGCCCCTTCACCGGTAAAAGTGCTGTCCTGATTCTTTCATCAAGTCTATCCAGATCCTCAATAAATGCTTTGAGGTTGTCACTGTATTCCTGTTTTCCCAAAGGGTCAACCTGGCTAAGGCCCTTGCAAATTGTTTCAGCCTGTTTTTTAACCAATACAGGATTAAGCCAGGTATGGGGATCCTTCCCTTCAACATCGTGCTCATCCATATTATCTTGATGATGACCCTTCATATTTCTTAAGCAAATACCCTGCCTTGTATCCACAATCTTAACATTCATGTTATTTTTAATTTTCTGCATCAGCCTGTTTTCAAAAAGCACCCCTATCCTGAATAAAATTTCGGCATTTGCAAGTCGTGACATTTGTACTGGTGTAGGGGCGTACGTTGCAGGGCTTTTTCCCGGTAACACAAGAACTTCTACTGAAACCCTATTGCCTCCAATCCTTTCAACAAAATATGCCTGGGGCTGTATGCTGACAAAAACAGATAAAATCTTAGCCTGCCTATCTGCCGCGTACAAAAAGTCGGCCTGCATTAAAGAAAGGAGAATAATCAATATAGAGTTAATTTTCTTATGTTTCGCCATATTTTTTTTTACACGTTAATACCTTTTATGGCAAGGACAAATCAAATGCCTCAACCCTTGTTTTTTTATACCTGATCATCTAAAGTGAAATTACCAGTCTCTTGAACCAAAATTCATGTGGCCTGATTAATGCCACTTAAGTTAAGGAGGGGCGAGAACAGACATGAAGCTGAAAAGTAAACTCATCCTCACGGTTATCAGTCTTGTTGTGGCTGTCATGGCAGCATCAACCATCATAGCTTCAATCACGGTAAGAAAACAGAACCTTAAAGCCTCCTATAATATTATTGAAAATGCTTTCAAAATCATTGAATACGATCTCGGTGCGCTGAAAAACGACGCATTGAATGACTCCCGTCGTATGATATCGGTTGCAGACTTTGGCAGTAGCCTGAAGTTAATTAACGATTTCAAAGACGACCCTGATTTCACACTAAACATTTATGAAAGAATGAGCCGGCACCTCTATAATGCGGGATTAACAACAGATATCCAGGAAATCTGTGTGTATGATATGAAAATGGAAATTGTTGATATTGCCAAAATTGAAGGCAGCACCATTTCAATCGCATTTCCTCACAAAGAGAACGATAAATTTGGATATAGAATTCTTATATCAGAAACCGGAAAAAATTATGATGACAGTAAGTATGAATTCAGCACTTCTCTTCCATTTACTCCCGATTCATTGAAAACAGAAATCCCCGAAAAATCTATTGTCGGATTTGAAGAAGCTGGTAATTCTATCTGTGTGGTATCTTACACTACAATATATGGAGGTGTATTCAATAAGGAAACTAATGCAATCGAACAAAAGAAGATGGGTGCCTTAAAAGTTTCAAAAAAACTTAACAGGCCTTTTGCAGACCGAATATCGAAATTTTCAGGAACAGAGATCAACATATATACAAAAAACAGGTTCGTCACCGGAACCCTTGATGCTTTCAAGTCGTTTAATATGGATAAGACTCTTAAAACAAAGCATTATACTTCAGCGTCATCCGGAAGAATACTTGCTGACAGTGTTATGGCAGGTGAAAAAAGTTATATAGAAGGCGTATGGCCACTGAAAGGCGGATCAGGCACAACCGGTGCGATCATATCTCTTTATCCTTTGGACATTGCAAGAGAAAACACACTACAGATGATAAAACTGTTAACCCTGATTTCATTTGGATGCATACTGCTTTCAGTGCCGATTATAGTTTTCTTTTCCAACTCCCTGACAAAACCCTTAGGACTGGTTGTGAACGGACTCAAAAATATTGCCATGGGAAAAGGCGATCTCACCACAAGGCTTACCATAAAGTCAAAGGATGAAGTTGGTGAACTGGCGCACTGGTTCAACTCTTTTATTCAAGAGCTGCAAACTTTGATTAAGGAGATTGCCCATAATTCCAACGGCGTTGACTCATCATCCACCGGGCTTTCAACAATTTCACAGGATTTATCACAGGATGCCGGAAATTGGGCTGAAGAAGCCAGCTCCATCGCCACATCTTCTGAACAGATCAGTATGAACATTTCCTCTGTCGCAGCTGTAATGGAAGAAGCGTCAATCAATGCCGGCGCTGTGGCAACATCAACCGAGGAAATGAGTTCAACGATAAACGAAGTTGCCGGAAATTCGGAAAAAGCGTTCCAGATCACTACCCAGGCTGTCTCAAAATCTGATATCGCCTTTCAAAAGCTAAACAATCTCAGAAGCTCAGCCGTAGAGATAGGAAAATTTACTGAAACGATTACAGAGATATCAGAACAGACAAATCTCCTGGCATTGAATGCCACCATTGAAGCTGCCAGAGCAGGAGAGGCCGGAAAAGGGTTTGCTGTGGTTGCCAATGAAATAAAAGAGCTTGCACGGCAGACATCCGAAGCCACACAAGATATTAAAAAAAGAATTGAAGATATTCAACGCTCCACAGATGAGACGGTATGCGAAATTACAGAAATTTCAAAGGTTATCTCTGATGCTAACGATGTTGTCGCAATGATTGCGTCTACGGTTGAAGAACAGTCGGTTACAACCAATGAAATCGCAGGCAATGTAACACAGGTTTCCCAAGGCATTGCGGAGGTCAATAAAACTGTTGCCGAAAGTTCCATTGCCATAAACGGTATCGCAAAGGAAATATCGGGCCTGAATACAGCCAGTGACAGTATTTATGATCACAGCAGCCATATTAAAGACAGTGCCGCCGACCTGTCCGACCTCGCCGGACAGCTTGCGGAGTTAATCAATAAGTTTAAAGTATAGCCCTTATCTCCACCTTGTCTTTAAGATATGTTTTTACATCTACTATCGGTACTTCTCTTCTGTGAAATATCCCTGCTGCCAGCGCCGATTCAGCCTGCGTCTCCTTAAATACTTCGTAAAAATGTTCCGGGCACCCTGCCCCGCTCGATGCGATCACTGGAATCGAGACAGCGGACTTGACCAGGTTGATAAGCTCTATGTCAAAACCCGCACCTGTCCCATCTTTGTCTATACAGTTTAAAAGTATTTCTCCGGCGCCAAGTTCTTCACAAACGCGCGCAAGAGTAACCGCATCAAGGTCTCTTCCTTCCCTGCCTCCTTTTATTGTACACTGGTACCAGCAGTATTGCTCATTTTTCGGACCCTTTTCTTTGGTTTCTATTACAATATGTTTAACATCTTCAGGAGATGTTACGTAAATTCTTCTCGGATCAATGGAAATCACAACAGCCTGACTGCCGTAAACTTCTGATATCTGCTCTATTGAGCTTTGACCTGTTTTTTGGCCTGACTTCAGATATTCCTCAACAATCAGAACCGCATCGCTTCCAATTGATATTTTATCCGCACCTGACCTGAAATACTCGGCTGCTACTTCTAGTGCCGTATATGTTTTGCCGTTCTTATCGGTATAGTTTCTTATCCCGCCTCCGATTGTCAGTGGAACAAAAACATTTTCAGATGTTGCCTTAAGCACTTCAATCATCGGCATATCTTCAAGCGGAAAATCCCTGAACCCGGTAATGTTGAGAAAGGTGATTTCATCAGCCCCTTCCATATAATATCTCTCGGCCAATTCTACTGGTTTGCCCAGATTTCTTACGTTCCCGTCTTCCCTGACATCATACTGATCGCCCTTTGTTACAACCAGGTCACCCTGGTCATTTGACCTGACATCCAGGCAGGCAATTATCCTTTTGGTCAGTTTTGTCTTCCCGGATACTGCTATCGATCCTGGTTGTTCATTAACGGATTCATAAGCGGATTCAAGAAAGTTTTTAAAAACCAAAAGCCCGGCTCTTCCGCTCTTTTCCGGATGAAACTGGGTTGCCGTGATATTGTCCTTTTGAATGCCGCTGACAAACTCAACTCCATAGTTTGTTGTTGTCAGAACCGCGGACTCATCTTCGGATACGACATAATATGAATGGACAAAATAAAACTTTTCAGATTGATCAAGGCCGGCAAACAATCCGGATTCTTTTTTTATGCTTATCCCGTTCCACCCTATATGCGGGACAGAAAGGTCAATATCAAACTTTTTAACAAAACCCGGGATGATACCCAGTCCCTTGACATCCGGCGCTTCCTCGCTCCTTTCAAAAAGAGCGTGCAGGCCGAGGCATATTCCCAAAAAAGGCCTGCCGGTCAACAAAAAATCATTCAACGCCTGTGTATATTGTTTTTGGTCCATGATGTGCATCATGCTACCGAAACTGCCCACACCCGGGAAAACCAGTTTTTCCGCAGATCTGATGTCATCAACGGAAGTTGCAACCCTTACCGCTTCTCCAAGTTTTTAATAATATCGTTCTTCTCATATCTTACTGCTCACCACAAAACAAGAGATAGTAGAGGTGCAATAAAATTCAATTGCTATTTATACTGGACTTTTCCCAAAATTTATCATGTTTAAAAAGAAATAATTACAGTATATAGAGGAAGGTAATCGGAAGGGTTATATGCCCAAAAATTGCAATTGGCAGAATAGCCGTATCCGGGTTTGGTTGCAAATAATTCCCTGAAGTTAATCCGGGTAAAGTCAAACAAATATTCCTTCTGTTTATATTATTGATTAGGATTAGGATTAAGATTAAGATTAAAAAAAATATATCTTAAAGGGGCAAATAAGAAAATGAACACTCTGGAAAAAATGACTGAAAATGATAAATTTGCAAAACATGTGGGTGTGAGGCTTCTTGAGGTCTCGAAAGGGTATGCAAAGGCGGAGCTTACCATTGACGAACGGCATTTAAACGGTCTTGGCATAGCACACGGCGGAGCTATATTCACCCTGGCTGACCTTGTATTTGCAGCAGCTTCCAACTCCAGGGGAACAGATGCTGTTGCCATCAATATCAATATCTCATACTTTAAGGCAGAGCGGGAAGGAAGATTAACCGCAGAGGCAAATGAGATATCTCTTAACCACAAACTTGCCACATATTCTATCTTTGTGTTTAATGAAGCAGGAGAAAAAATCGCTGCCATGCAGGGGACTGCTTTCAGAAAGTCACTAAGACAATAGCAAAAATATATAGTTATGGATAAAAATATTTCTGACAAAAAAAAACGGTCGATTTTTGCACTCGTCGCTGTCGGCATTTTTATGTGTACACTTGACGGCAGCATCGTCAATATTACCCTTCCGGTTATAATGCGTGATCTTAAAACTTCACTCGCCCTTATTGAATGGGTCGTGCTGATTTATCTTTTTATCGTAGCCTCTCTTCTTTTAAGTTTCGGCCGGCTGAGCGACATCAAAGGCCGAAGATGGATTTATACTCGCGGTCTTTTTCTTTTTACCGCAGGGTCTCTTTTATGCGGCATGTCAACTAATGTCTCATGGTTGATTTTATCACGATTTTTTCAGGGTGTCGGCGCTTCCATGGTAATGGCATGCAGTTCAGCCATTATTGTGGATATATTTCATAAAAATGAACGGGGCCGAGTTTTGGGGATGATTGGAGCTGTAGTGGCTCTCGGACTCAGTGTGGGCCCGGCCCTTGGAGGTTCTCTCCTTCATTGGTTTTCCTGGCGAGTAATTTTTTATATCAATATCCCAATAGGCCTGGCAGCATCTTTTGCCGCAGCCAAGCTCTTAAAAGGAGGAAAAACGGACATTGCAAGAAAAGAAGCATTTGACTGGGCAGGCGGATCATTGCTTGCACTCTGTCTCGGATCTTTTCTCTTTGCTTTTACGCATGGATATGACTGGGGCTATTCGTCCATAGAGTTTATCCTGATGCTGCTTTTTTCTATAATCACACTCGCCGGTGTTGTAATAATCGAAACCCACGTCAAGTTTCCGATAATTGAACCTTCGCTGCTGAAAATAAGGCTGTTCACCTTGCCGCTACTTTCAGCGGCTATTATTTTCGCAAGTCTTTTTATAATTGTATTTCTGATGCCTTTTTATCTTATGCACCCCGGCGGTTACTCTGTTGGCCGGGCCGCTTATATTATGGTAACACTTTTTATCCCACTGTTATTTGTGTCTCCTGTTGCGGGTAGTATATCAGACAGAATAGGCTCCAGGCTTCTTTGTACATTCGGCATGGGCATTCTATGCGTTTCTTTTTTATGCCTGTCATGGCTCCCACCCGCCGCACCACCATCAGCTATTGCCTGGCGGCTTGCCCTCGCCGGAACCGGCACAGCTGTTTTCCTGTCACCAAACAGTGCGATCACTATGAATTCAGTACCCCAGGCTTTTCGGGGTATCGCCGCAGCAACAATTGCCATGGCCCGGAATTTTGGAATGGTTCTTGGCGTTGCCATTGCCGGGACGATATTCAATAGTGTATTTTATAATCTAAGCGGGGGATTCACACTTAAAGTATACAAGCCCGAACTGCAGGAAGTCTTCATGGCTGCTTTTCACTATGCAATGACGGCAGGAGTTGTTCTTGCAGGCATTGGCATTTTTGTGGCGTTTAGTCGTGGTCCTGAATAAAAACAGCCTTTCCAGCGCAGGCATTACGACCTACCGGACAGTGGAAGGAAAAAACTTGAAATTAGCGGTAAGGGTGTAAACCTCAGAACCTACCTGTTCAGTCTCACATAATACATATTTTGACCAAACAAAAGATTACTTTAAGGTTAAAGATATTTCTTTTACAGGCTTAGGCATTATCTGCACAGCTTGTAAAAATAAAACAGGCCGGCAGACGTTATAAACCTATAGAAGCTAATAAAGGTACCACCTGATAACAACCTCCCCGTAAAATATATATGCAATAGCCCCTACTGAAAGGAAAGGGCCAAAAGGAATGGCAAACCTGAAATTCTTTTTATTCAGCAATATAACCGGTATCCCCACCAATGTTCCTGCCACAGATGCAGCATAAATGGTAAAGAGAAC
>JAFDJC010000069.1 GCA_019307665.1 Deltaproteobacteria bacterium
TCTAAACCACTAAAAAAGCAAAGAGAAAAACAAAAGGACCTCAGCAGGCGGATATACCATCCGCCTGCTGAGGTCCGGTTTCCTTCAACAGTTTGCCCTTGTTATAAAAGCGGCATTAATACGGCATTTTTTTCATATAAAAAATTTTATTGCTGCTGTTTAATTTAAACAAAACCCCTTCACGTTCATGGAAATGAGCCTTTGTTACTCTTCCACCATTTTCGGAGTAATACTGTATGTTTTCTGCAATCTGATAAGTATCTCTTCCGAACACAAACGAATCTAATTGTATTGCTGTTATGATTCTTACCTGCTGTTCCACCGCTTCTGCCGGACTTTGCTGCGTTGTCTCGGTATTATTTTCAGCAGCAAACAAAGGAACGGAAAGCAAAACCAGAACAGAGCATATAATGATTAACCTTTTCATTGCGCCTCCTTTATAATTTGGGCCTATACGAAAATATTTCATTTTAAGTATTATCTCATCCACCAGAAAACCATACCAATAGCTTCGGATTCCGTTGTCTCCTGCTGATCCGGGCCAAAATACAACTCATCTGTTTCATTCTCCGGGTTGTTAAGAATGACCGGCTCATAATAAATGTCGTCAAGTATCTTGGCAGTTGGCGCACTGGCACTTTGACCTGCCGACAGATCACTCTCATCTATAACGCCGTCATTGTTAGTATCTGTGAGCACAACAATGTCGCCGTTTCCATCCACGACAACCATATCTTCAAAGTTTATTACCCCGTCATTATTATAGTCAAACTGCGGGGTTTCTATTCCGCCGCCGTTGCAGGCAGAAGTAAAATGAAGAACTGACGTGCCGCCGGTTGAGCATGGCTCGCTTGATGGTAATAGAGACACCACAATCGCCCTTGCCTCTCCGGTTGCGGATGTCCTGACAATGGGTTTTGCAATCACCCGTTCACCTGTTCCGATCAGATTGATATACCAGCCCAGGTGTCCGCCATAATCCCCGGCATTATATGCAACGCCATCTTCTCCGACCGAACCCCAGTACTCAGGTGAAAACCAGCTTATTTCATTATCGCTTAAATAACGCCAGTCCTCTAGAGAACCTGTGGCAGAGGTTTCGGTCTGGGCAAGAAGCGATGTGTCAATATCTGTAAAGTTGACATTTGACAGGGGCCGGATCCCTCCGGATGGCGGCATGAAGTAACCGAGATAGCGTTGTGTCGGATCCTCTCCCTGTGCTTCCCATTCTTCTGCCCAATCCCAGATGCCGTAAATCGTGTTCACATCCTGTGAATCAAAATCACCCGATGAAATGTATTTTCCTGTACCGAAAATAATGATATCGCCATCCATTTCACTTGAGCAATGCTCGAGGACAGCCGGTTTAACGGTGATTGACTGCGATTGTCCACCTTCATCCTTTGCCTGAAAAAGAGGCTGGGGATTACCACCAACATCCTCGTAAAAAACATGCCAGTTGTTTACGCTGGAGGATGTCAAATCAAACTTCCACATATTGCCGAGAAGGTCCCCTGCATAAATATAATCCACGTCATGATCATAATCATCATCGATCAGTGCCGGTGTGGAAAGCCCGTTGCAATTTAAGGCTACATCACCGACTTCTGTATCAATCTTTGTCAACAGGGTCCCATTCGTATCCAGTACATACAGTACGGCTCTGCCGTTAACGCTGTCATATCCGTTGCCGAAAATAATAACATTCGGATGGCTATCATCGTTTGATTTGACCAAAAATACCTGGCTGAAGGTATATCCCAGGTCGTCATCGTTTGGGCTTTGGGTTGACGCTGAATACTCCCAGGTAGTAGGAAGCGCCATTTCGGAAATAGCGCCGGGGTCGGAAATATCGATACAGTATATGCCTCTGCCGCCTCTGCCCAAAGCACCTACCAGATAGGTCACAGCACCGACAGTTTCTATATAGATGGTGTTGTCCACATAGAATTTATGCTCATAAGATGGTGCGGCAAGGTAATGCAGGTTTTCAAAAACAATTCCCGGAATATAGGCAAATGCCTCTTCTCCGGTTGTGGCGTTAAATGCATGAAGCATACCGTCATTTGCACCCACATATATGTAATTCCCATGATGCACGGGCGCAGAATGAACAATATCGCCGAGAGATGCACGAACCCTGAACGGGCCTCCATGATCCTCATCATTTGAGGCATCGCCTCTCAGGTAATTTACAAGGTTTTGTGAAGTTATCAGATTTCCGCTCAGCATGGACTGCATTACAGGGCTTAAATTGCCCCACCGGAAAGGAATTGTCGAAGTGTTTGCAGAATCATACGTAATGATGGTTCTGTCAGTATTCCATCCGCCATTATCTATTTTGATATCCAGTAGGTCTTTGGCAGCCCAGGTGGGGCTTGCTGCCACAGCACCGGTATGTGAATCAATGGCATAGGAATAAAGGTTGCCCGACCATCCAGCCCCTGAATTATAGGTTCCCTGAAACATGGCGGTCTCTTCTTCCAGGGTTTGTGTGTTAACGGCCACCGATGCGCCCTGGCCTTCCCTTTGGCCCACACTTCTCAGGATGTCTTCAAGTGATGCGGCAAGCTCCAGTGCATTTGTGGCTGCATAAAAATTCCCCCTGCCGTTAACAGATGCATGCCAGAGGTCATCGATTTTCCTCGGATCCGTATTCGGGCTGGGCCATGACGGACAACAGGTTGCCGGATCACTGCATTCCGCCATACAATCCGGATAATTATCAGGATTGATTGTACCGTAAAGACCAAAGGAGACAGAATACGTTATCATATGCTGATGGTCTGCGGTATCAAATTCGTCTTCCAATGTGACATCATTGCTGTGGCTGTTGTGCAAATCATTTTCATAATATTTCATGGCCACATCTGCCAGCGTTTCCGACGTACCATCCGCATAGGGCGCACCGTTGTTGCCGTCGGCGTTTCCGACGCCGGCGCTGCTTCCATTATAGTATCCATCCGTCATCATGATGACAAATGCCTGCTGGCATGTGCCGCCATCGGTTGAAGCTGCCCAGGGCGCGTTCCAGATGTTTCCGGAATTGCCGTCATCTGCATCAAGCTATTGACCTACATCTTCAAGCCCGTTTCTTAAGGGTGTGCCTCCGCTTGCCGCCACCCTATAAAGTCTGTCGAGTATATATGCGGTCTCATCCAGACCGTTAGCATGGATCGGTTGAACAGTTTCTCTGACACTGTAATTAATAGAATGAATGCCCACCAGGATACCTTCTGAATTGGTAATAACATTACCAAGGGCTGCTTTTGCAACCAGTTCACGTGTTCTGTGATACTTGAACCAGTTGGCAAAATTTTGCCGATCAGCTGCCGGATCATCCACTTTAACATCACCCGGCGGCGTACCGTCCAAGGTAAGGTTGTCGATCCATCCTTCTGATCCATGGGCATCGACCTTATAATAATTAGCAGCGTAACCGGCGCCGCTTTTATATAGGTTGACGAGATAAGGCGCGGTTTCATCGCTTGACCATACATAGTAATGGGAAATATTAACTGATACGCCGTCAATATATTCAAATCTGCTATCCATGTTATAGGTGCCGCCGTTATAGTATCCATGCGACCAATTGTATCCAAGAGGATGGGCCATGGGATTGTCTATGTCTGCGTTGCTGAAAACCCCTCCCGACCATGGCTCATATGTCGTTTCCGGATTATAATAAATACCATTATATCCGGCCCATTGTGATCTCCATGCATCTTCCACATAGTTGACATTTGAATTTCCGCTGAATTCGCCTCCATTTTCAGGACAGACTACATCCCATGCCATACTTCCGGAATCATCCAAGAGAAGCATGACAATCGGCGGTGCGGATTCTATCTGGGTTTCAAGGGGGATATCCGCAAGATCTGCACAGACATCCGATGCACTGCACGCCCTGTCGCTTCCAGAACAGTCCTGGTCAATCCCGTCATCGCAAACATCAAATGCTCCGGGGTGTATGGAACCGTCTGAATCATTACAGTCTCCGAAAGTTGTAACATAATGCTCGGGAGCGGCACATGCTGAAAGTGTCTGGTTCGCATCACCATACCCGTCGCCATCATCATCCCGGTAATAGGTGGTCTGGGCGATCCCTTCATCTACACTTCCGTCACAGTCGTTATCTTCATTATCGCATATTTCCGGGGCGCCGGGGTATATTAAATTGTTATTGTCATTACAGTCAGTATTATCCAACACATAGCCTGCTGCGGTTGCATCGCCAGGGTTTTGAAAAACACTTGCAACGTTTGGATCACCATACGTGTCGATGTCGCTGTCACGATAATATGTTTGGCCGGAGACCAATTGGTCCACCATCACATCAAATGAAGGAGCAGGTGCAGACCAACCGCTTTTTCTTGTATTTAAAATTTGTATATAATATTTTCCTGCTGCCATTGTCCTTGTGTACGTAAGAGTTGTTGATCCGCCTTGCCACCAGTTATTTTGTGGATAACGTCCTATTTCATTACCTGAACTGTCTCTTACATAAATCTTTAATCTTCCTTCATGTCGGTGAAATGTAAAGTCGACATCGCCAGCTAATACGTCGAATTCATACCAGTCACCATTTGACGAATCAGACCACCAATCCCAATCACCCCAATCGCTTTGCGTGAGAGTTGTTCCTAAAGTCAAGTATTCGGCAGTGGCCAAACTGTCTCCATGGTCAGCCGCCCAAGCGTTTTGGGAACCAGAAAAAATACATATGGCTGTCATCAGAATAATGAGCAAGATGCTCTGCATAAAAAACCACGTGTGTTTATTTGAGTTCATGGGGCTGGTTTTTTCCATTGCCCTTATTTTATTATATTTAAAAGTATTCATGAGTTCCTCCTTTTTAAAGACTCTTTAAAACCTTATTCTGTATCCTGTCATAACCATACAGTCACCACTATTGGCAAAAGAACGCCCGTAAGCGCGATATTCATAAAGATTTGTCGATGCCGTCATATCTTTTCCGCTTCCTCCGGCAATACCTCTAAATTCCACAAAATACCCTGCGTCATTACTTGGGAAATCGGATTGTGCTGCGTTTGAGCTGAAATCCCAGGATGTCTGGGCGTCAGGGTCAAAACCGGTATTCTGAAGCCAGCTGATTGTAGAGCTTGAAGGTATCAGGGCTGTGTTCGGGTTTGGCATATTTTCCAACATCTGGATGGCCTGCCTTGCAGAACCGTCTGCTTGGAAAAAGTTAATCTTGTAGATTGCATCGTTTCTTGCGATCTGAAGCTCTGTGGTGGTATCGTTTATTGCAGACACACCGATTATTGTCAGGAGCGCCATAATAAGAAGGGCGATTAACATGACAGAGCCTTTTTCGTTTTTTATATCGGGTCTTATATCGGATCCTAAATCGGGTCCCATGTCTGATCCTAAAGCTGGGCATATCTTTTTCATAAGAAGCATATCCTTTCTAAAAAAAACTCTATTTTTAAATGCTTGCGGTCTTCAGGGCGCGTAGTCTCATTTGTTTCCCCTGCATAACAGGGTTTGCTGAAGTGACCGTAACCGTAATGAGTCTGGTATTCGGAGTCGCGGCATTAGCAATTGTCCAGTCTATTGAATACGAACCTTCCTGTCGCTGATAGTTTCCGGTATTTAATTGCGCATCTGTAAAGTCAAGCGCAAGCAACCTTTCCATCTGGTCTGACGCAAAAGAGGCGGCCTGGGATGTCATTTTCCCTGTACTGTTTCCATTGATAGCTGAAATCTGCACGCTTCCTATTGCAAGAAGACCGATGGTCAAAACCGCCATTGCCATTAAAACCTCAATAAGGGTAAAGCCTCCGGCATCATCCATCCGGTTAACAGTTTTATATTTGAAAATCTTTTTCATTACATCCTCCAGTCAATTTAGAGATTTCTGCATCTTACAGATGTTGTTAACATTTCCCTTCTGATGTTGTCATTCTGTGCCGGCAGAACCGTAACATTTGTCCCGTCGATTAAAGTCACACTGTATGTTCTATTGTTGCTGTAACTTCTTTCAAAGCTTCCTCCCCTTGCTACCATAGCAATCTGAACAGTGGCGATATTATTGATATTGGTTGTTGTTGCGCCGTTATTGTCAAAATAGAAAAACTGAAGCGCATCGATATTATTTGCTATGGTTTCAAAGGCACCTGCTGCGCCATCCTGCCTTTGAAGATTGCATCCTGGTGCATTGGCAATGCCGTCTCCGTCGGCATCATCTGAAAGCATGTAATGTATCCGTTCGTTCGGATCTGTTCCTGCGCCGGCAACCAGATCGCCATCCTGATTATCATCCAGCGTGAACCGTATGTCGGAAAGATTAGCTATGGTTATGCCGGCATTGGTAGTGCGTTGGGGATCAAAACCTGCGACCCTTATTTCCCTTTCCATATAATAGAGGCCGGCTCTCAAGTTCTGCATCATATCGACCACTATCTTCTGATTTCTTCGGGCGGTTGACTGTGCATTATAAATTGCATAAATGCCGGTCATAACAATCGATGATATAGCCAGTGTAATCATCAGTTCAATTAAGGTAAATCCTTTATTTTCGGTCTCGATACGTTTCATTTTTTTTTCCTTGTCATATCAATTTTTATATCAATGAAGAATTTCAGAACTTCCTGTAGTTGAAACAGTAATCTGCTTTTGGGTCCCACTGCCGTCCTGCAGTGTAACCGTACCAGCAGCATTTGCAAAACCCCTGCTGGTAAATGCAACAAACGCAGGTCCCCCAGTAATAGCTACAGATGTGAAACTACCAGATTTAATAAGTGTCTCTGAGCCGTCACGCAAATTATTATTGGCAGTTCCACCACCTGCACCATTATCAACAAAAGCTTCAAAGGTGTCATTCACTAAATCAAATATCACAACCGCATTAGCCCTTTCTTTAACCGCCCTTAGTCTTGCAGCCTGTATTGCGGAAAGCACGTCCCTTGACGCACTGCTTAGTTTTCTTCCTTCAAACCAGCTTATTATATTAGGTGTTGAGGCAGCTGCTAAAACAGCAATAATAGATATAACAATCATAAGTTCCAATAAGGTAAATCCTGTATTAGGCTTCATTTTTTTCAATCTCCCTAAAATCCTTTTTATAACATTACCTTGAAACCATACAATTTTTATGCCATCGGCTTTCTAATTTAACAAAAACAATTTTACACGGCAACAAAGTCAGCATATCATATTGAAATAATATATAAATACAAACAATAAAACTTTTGGGTTATTAGCTATCGCGCAGGATGAAACCCACTGATTTTTTAAAAAGTATAAAAAAATTTAAGAGTAGGTATAAAAAAATTTAACTGATTTAACAGATGTGATAGTATCGTAAAAAATTAACTTGTGAGGGTTTTTATGCAGCTCAGCTTTCTTATTCTTCGATCATTGTCCCAAGTTACTATAACAACAATAGTTTTTGAATTTAAAATCGGTGTGTTGTTTGCAACGTTGATGATCAGGTTGTACTTCTCCAAATCAAGATCATTGCCTTGGGCATCTGTATTAAAATGATCAGTTTCGGTGATGGAGTATAGGTTGCCATTGTTATTGCTTATATCAGAGATACCCTGTGCATTGTAATCAGTGTTTATAATCATTTCCATATGTTGTTCCGCAAGGTGGTGTGCCTGGGTTGAAGCATAGCCGAGCGTGGTGTTTTGAATCCCCATAATCTGCATCATTGAAAGTCCGAGGAGACCAATGGAAAGGAGTGCAAGGGCAAACATCACTTCTATTAAAGTAAATCCTTTTTCATCTTTTATCACTTTACTTTCAAATGGTTCTATAAATTTCAGCATGATATCCCTTTTGTCGCTTTCCTAGTTAAACATAGCTAAAAAATAGTTAAAAATAATTTACAGCATTTTGAAAAAAAACAAGGCCGGATGTTGCAGACTGCATCCAGTCCTTATTGTTGCGTTTGGCGACTTCTTTCTGCCTCGTCCAATCCGGATGGGACGAGGGATGATGAAGTGCTTCAGGATGGGGCATAAGCCCGAAAACCCTGCCTGTTGGATCGCAAATACCTGCAATATCAAAAATTGAGCCGTTGGGGTTATCGGGAAAGCTGCCATTTGCCGGGACCCCGTCATTGGTTGTATACTGAAGAACCACCTGGTTGTTATCCTTCAGACGGCTTAACGTAAGGTCATCTGTGTAAAATTTTCCCTCCCCATGTCTCACCGGCAATTCCAAGTTGTCCAAGTCTTTTGTGAATATGCACGGAGCACTTCTGTTGGCTTTAAGGTTTACCCACTGGTCACGGAAGTTACCGCAGTCATTGAATGTCAGGGCCACTGAACGGGTTTTATAGTCATCATCAAAGCCCGGCAGGAGTCCGAGGTTGACAAGAGTCTGAAATCCATTGCAAATTCCCAGGACAAGGTTTCCTTTTTCTATAAATTCCAGAATTTTATCTCCGATATTGTTTTTCAGTCGTACAGCCTGAATAACACCTGCGCCGTGGTCGTCACCCCAGCTGAACCCTCCGATAAAAACCATAACCTGGAAATCTGTCGGACTTACGTTTCCGCTTATCAATTCATTAATATGCACACGAACTGCAGTGGCGCCGGCAAGTTCAAACGCATAAACGGTTTCGTTGTCACAATTTAATCCAAAGCCGCTTAACACCAGAGCTTTTACGCTCGATTTCATATTAGGTCTCCAAATGGTTTTTTCCAGGCAGATTTCATCTCGTTTACAGGTAATGAAACAATCGTGTTGTCGCCAACCCCCTTAATATTTAGCAGGTTTTCGTTTATCACTTTTCCAATGCATGAGCAGGGAAGATCGCTGAAAACAGATTCAAATGCTTCTTTAAGGTCAGGTGCTGTCGTCACAATAAACCTGCCTGCTGATTCTGAAAAGAGGATATGATCGTTACGGTCTGCGCCTTCAGATATCACTTTGGCAAGTTCGATTTCCATTCCAAGATTCCCACCCATTGCAACCATTGCCAGGTGAACACCCAGGCCACCCCGGTAAATGCCATGGGCAGAGGCGACGAGGCCTTCCTGGACAGAACGGTTAAGTGCCTGATAAAGCAGTTTAAACTGACCAGGAAAAACTTCCGGGACATTTAAGCCGACAAACCCGAAATGTTCATAATATTCAGAACCGCCAAGTTCATTTCTGGTTGTTCCTAATACATATACAAGGTCACTCGGCATTTTTGCATCCATTGTTACGCACATGCGGACATCGTTGATGACACTTGTGGCTGAAAACTGCATGGTCTCAAGGGCTGAAATTTTTCTTTTTTCTTTGTAGGGGCCTTCAAGGTGCCCGTCCACATACATACTGTCTTTACCGGATAAAAGGGGGATTTCATAGGCAAGACAGGTGTCTCTGAGAGCCTTGCAGGACCGCACAAGCTGGGCTGCTTTAAACTTTCCGTCCGGGTTTTTTTCAGGATGATACTGAATGTCCGGCCAGCAAAAATTATCAACGCCACCGATCTTTTCAGGGTTGGCGCCGACTGCCACCAGTCTGCGTACAGCCTCGTCTATTGTGCAGGATGTCATGTGCCCGGCATCGATTGCTGAGTAGGCCGGTATCAGGCTCTGAGTAAAAACAAGTCCTTTATCGGACGAGAGTACCGGCCGGATAACCGATGCATCTGAGTTTATATCCCGATCTGCACCCACCAGCGGTTTTATTACAGATGTTCCCTGAACCTCATGGTCATACTGTCGGATAATCCATTCTTTGGAACAGATATTCGGCCTTTTCAGCATATCCAGTAAAAGACTGTTATATTCTGTGGGCTCACTTATTACCGGTTCAGTCAGCCTCCGTGCCTCGGGTGACAGCCATTCCGCCTCAAATTCCCATTGCGGGAATCCTGAAGAAGCAAGATCGATATCGATATACGCACAGGTTTTATTGTTGTACTTAATGTGAAGTTTTCCTGAATCCGTGTACCTGCCGATTACCGTACTTTCTACTGCGTGTTTTTCAGATAAATCCATAAATTGCTTCAGAGCTTCGGGTTTTATGGCAACCGTCATACGCTCTTGTGATTCAGAAACCCATATTTCCCACTGATCAAGGCCCTCATATTTTAAAGGGACCTTGTCTAGTTCCACTTCACAGCCGCCTGAAAACTCAGCAGACTCACCCACAGATGAAGACAGGCCGCCGCCTCCGTTGTCAGTAAGAAAAGAGATAATCCCTGCATCTCTTGTCTCAAGCAGGAAATCATGCATCTTTTTTTGCGTATACGGGTCTCCGATCTGAACATGACCGGCCGGCGTATGCTCGGAAAAAGTTTCAGACGAAGCTGTTACACCGTGTATACCATCTTTGCCGACCCTGCCGCCGCACATGATGATCAGGTCCCCGGGAGATGTCTTTTTTTCTTCAGTCGGCTCTCCGTTAACTGTAGCCGGCATGATACCCAGTGCTGTAACAAAAACAAGGCATTTCCCCATATACCCGGGATGAAACAGCACCTGGCCAAAGGTTGTCGGAATACCGCTCTTATTGCCGCCATCCTTAACTCCCTCAATAATGCCGTCAAGAAGCCGCCTTGGGTGGAGGTGAGGCTTAAGCTTTCCATTATAATCTCTGGGCCCTACACAGAACCCGTAACTTCCCATTACAAGTTTTGAGCCTTTTCCGGTTCCGAGCGGATCACGGTAAACACCCACAATTCCGGTAATTGAGCCGCCGTAAGCCTCCATGTTGGAAGGAGAATTGTGGGTCTCGCCGGTGATAACGTAATAATGATCATTATCAAAACGTCCCACGCCTGCGTTATCCCACAACACGGAAACTACCCACGGTTTTTGGCGCTTTAAAGCCAGTGTCGGCGCTTCGATGCAGGTCTTGAACAGGTTGTCAACGGTTTCAGTTTCACCTGTCATCGCATCCCGGTAATAGAAGCAGCCCCTGAATGTGTTATGGTTACAATGATCACTTCTTGCCTGAGAAATATATTCGAGTTCAATGTCTGTGGGGTCGGAAAGCCCGACCTTCGACCTTTCAGCCGAAATCTCATCTTTAAGGAAATAGTTTCTGATGACGGGGATATCATTCGGGTTTAACGCAAGGTTTCTCAGGTCACTCAGTTTTTGAAGATTTTTATCACTGTCTATTGGAATGGTGGATACGGTTGGCACATGTTCCAGGCAAACCTTTGGAATAATCAACCCTGTTCCTTTGGTCGGGTTCCATTCTTTTTTCGAAAAGATTTTAGTCTGCTGGATGATGTCATTTGCAAGCAGCTCACCTGCAATTATTTCAGCCCCTTCAAGTGTCAGACTGGAGGATTTAATGCAGTAACGTTTAGATGTATATACAGCTTCATCTTTTCCCATGCGGATATTAAGAAGATCTTCCATGGCTTCAACAGCCGTACTGCCCGGATTATCCCTGACACCCGGCCTGAATCCCACCCATATAGTCCAGTCAAAGTCGAGATCAAGGGGTGAAAAAGAGGATATTTGTGTCACCGGGTTTGTAAACAGTTCGGTCCGTATGATTTCAAGCTGGTTAACTGAAAGGTCCGCATCTATTGTAACAACATGAATTGTCCGGATGCTGTCAAGCTGAAGCTTGAAATAGTTTTTCGCTTTCTGCCGGATCTTTTCGCCTTCTGCATCAAAAAGAGCAGGCTTTAACGTAATTTCGAGCTGGACCGCCATTTTATCCTTTTAAGTTGAAAAAATGAAGTATATCGTCAAGATTCAATCGCATAATGTCATTGTAAATGACAAATACCATCAGTAAAAGCAATATAAACATGCCGCCTTGTTGAGCCATCTCTCTTGCCCTTAGGCTTAAAGGTTTTCCTCTTAAGGCTTCAATCGTAAAAAAGAGGATGTGCCCTCCGTCAAGTACGGGTATGGGGAGAAAGTTGAGTATGGCTAGATTAATGCTGATGAACGCTATAAAATAAATGAGGTTTTCCACTCCTTCCTTTGCCTGATCGCCCGCCATCTGAGCTATCATGATCGGGCCGCCGAGATTGTCCGCTGAAATATCTCCCTTAATAAGTTTATAAACCCCTTTAATCATCAGCACCGATATATTCCATGTGTGCACAAGACTTTCAGATAATGCCTGTAAAGGATTGAGTTCCTTTTCCATAACATCTCCTGAAGCTGTAATGCCGATTATATACCGTTCAATATCTTCTCCGAATAGATTTTTAGACTGGCTGATGATGGGTGCTGCCTGGAACACAAGGAGGGTACCTTCTCTTATGACCGTCAGTTCGATTATATTCCCCTGGCTTGGTTCGATAATATCTGCCATATCATCCCACTTTTGCACACGCTTTCCACTGATTTCAACTATACGATCCTTTTTTTTCAGGCCGCTCATCTGGGCTGGAGAGTCTTTTTCAATGGTTCCGATGACAGGTTCCAGCACTCTTATGCCGTATATCTGAAAAAAACCGAAAAAGATGATAATGGCCAACAGATAATTAAAAATCGGGCCGGCAGCCACGATGCATATTCGTTTAATTGCGGACTTGTGTGTAAAAGAAAGAGGGATATCTTCTGAAGGAAGTTCCACATCCGGTTCTTCTCCTACCATTTTTACGTAACCGCCAAGAGGGATGGCTGAAATTCTGTATTCGGTAAGACCTATGGTTTTACCGATGATCCGTGGGCCAAACCCAAGGGAGAACTTTTCAACACCGACGCCGAACAGTCTGGCAATTAGAAAATGGCCGAATTCATGAAAAAAAATCAGCACGCCGAGTACTATGATAAATGAAAGTATATAATCCATAACTAAATAAATTCTAAATTAAGAGTCCAAGGTTCAGATATTCTTAAAAACACTGGATTCCGGTTTTCACCGGAATGACGCCGCCAATTTTTCAATAGATTTTTTTTAAAATATTCTCAGCTTCTTGCCTCGCCCATCTGTCAGCTTCCATGATTACATTAAGATCCGGCTTGGTGTCAATATGATGCCTGTCCATTGTCTTTCTTATCAAGTCCGGTATTTCCGGAAACAATAATCGCTTTTCTAAAAAAGCCTGAACCGCTATTTCATTTGCGGCATTTAATACTGCCGGAAGCGTACCCCCTTCCCTGCAGGCATCAAAGGCCATTGCCAGGCAGGGAAACTTTTTTAAATCAGGTTTCCTGAAAGAAAGCGATCCTATTGTGGTAAAGTCAGGGACCGGCTGCCCTATGGAAAGGCGTTCCGGAAACGACAGTGCATAAGCAATCGCCTGTTTCATATCCGGAATACCCAATTGTGCCAGCACCGAACCATCCTGATACCCCACCATTGAATGAACAATGCTCTGGGGGTGAATGATGACCTCTATTTTATCTTCAGGCACATTAAAAAGGTATCTGGCCTCTATGACTTCAAGCCCTTTATTCATAAGTGTTGCAGAGTCAATGCTGATTTTTTTCCCCATTTCCCAATTCGGATGATTCAGGGCATCTGCCGGATTAATAAGGCCAAAAGTATCTTCAGGCCTGTCAATGAAAGGACCACCTGAAGCTGTGAGAATAATTTTTTGTAAATCTTTTTTTCTCTGACCGGAAAGGCATTGAAAAATAGCGCTATGCTCGCTGTCAATAGGAATAATGCGCACATTGTTTTCTTTTGCAAGCGCCATAACGATTTCGCCTGCAGTTACCAGTGTCTCTTTATTGGCAAGAGCAATTTCTTTCCCGGCTTTTACAGCCTCAATAGTCGGCAGGAGTCCTGCGGCGCCGACCATGGATGAAACAACCGTATCCGAAATATCAAGGCCGGCAACATCACAATAACCGCTATTGCCGTATACGATTTCAACGGATGTTGAACCGGATAATTTTTTTTTTAGCCTGGTTGCTGATTGTTCATCAAAAAGGCTTACTATTTCCGGGTTGAATTTTTCTATCTGTTTTTTAATGAGTTCAACATTATTTTTTGCAGCCAGACCTTTAACAGAAAACCTTTCAGGAAACATAGAAACGATCTCCAGAACATTTTGCCCGATGGAGCCGGTTGAGCCGAGTATGGAAAGATTTTTCATTAAATGAATCCTGTTTTTTTTGTTCACATTAAATAGATTTTAAAATAATACACAACAGGTGCGGCAAACAATACAGCATCAATGCGATCCAGAAGCCCTCCGTGTCCCGGCATTATAGCCCCGGAATCTTTTACATCGCTTTTTCGTTTGAGCATTGATTCGAACAGGTCTCCAACAGGGGCTATTATACCGACGCAGATGAAAAGTAGTAAACACGGGCCAAAAGAAAGGTGCGGCAGGAAAAAATGTCTGAAAAGTGTGCCGATACTGATGCTGGCGACAAGTCCTCCCAAAGCGCCCTCAACTGTTTTGCCGGGACTCACGGAAGGACAAAGCCGGGTACGTCCGAAATACGATCCCGCATAATAGGCACCGATGTCGCCAAAAAAAACAAGAAACAAAAGGAAAAAAACCCATGCTGCACCATCAGGACCGTTTCTCGTTAGAATTACATGGGACAAAAGAAGCGGTACATATATTATGCCCTGGATCTGTTTTGCGGCAGCATCGAGAAAGTCAGGATCGGCCTTGAATTTGAAAGTTCCGACAAATCCAATCAGAATAATGTTTATAGCTATTAGAAAGGATACGTGTTTGAACGACCCATTATGGGCTGCTGCTATTATCAACAGGCATGTTATAAAACCGATGACGGGCAGCAGACTGAGCAAAGACCGGCCTGTCTTGTTATAGACGATACGAAAATACTCCCGCAGAGCAATTAATGATGCTGCTGAAATAAACAGGCTGAAGTATATTCCTCCCTGGAGAATTGCCAGAATAAGAAGCGGAAGAATTGCTATTCCCGAAAGCCATCGTTTTAGGTGCATAGTTTAATTAAGCTGTAAAGTCCGATTTCACGTATTTGTTTTTCCGAATCGTCTGTCCCGATTTTGGAATTCTTTCAAAATGTTAAAGAATTCTTCTTGGCTAAAATCCGGCCACAGTGTGTCTGTAATAAAAATTTCAGAATATGCGATCTGCCAAAGTAAAAAATTGCTGATCCGCATTTCTCCGCTTGTCCTGATCAACAGCTCAGGATCGGGCATATCAGCGGTATGAAGATTCCTGGCCACAACATCTTCATTGATTGCATCCATTGCTATTTCACCGGAAACAGCTTGTTTGGCAACAGAACGAACCATTCTGACTATTTCTGCACGTCCTCCATAACTTAAAGCCAGGTTCAACTGCATGCCGTTGTTTTTTTCCGTTAGAGCCATGGTTTTCTGAAGCCTTGCACGGACTTTTTCCGGAAGTTTTTCCTGTTGGCCGATTGTAAAAAGCCTTATATTATTGTCCTGCATCTCCTGCAGCTCTTTTTTTAAAAACCTTTCAAGCAGATGCATCAGTGCTTTCACTTCTGCCTTAGGTCGCTGCCAGTTTTCGGTTGAAAACGCATAAAGGGTTAAATATTTTATGCCGATTTTTCGGCCGGCTCTTACAATTGACCTGACTGTTTCTGATCCTTTTTCATGCCCTTTGATACGGTTCAGCAGACGTTTTTTGGCCCATCGGCCGTTTCCGTCCATGATAATTGCAACGTGTTCAGGGATGGTGGCAAGGACCGGGATTGAACTTTCCCCCGAAGCAGTATCAGAATTCAAGTATTTCCTTTTCTTTATTTTTAAAGGTGTCGTCAATAAGGCTAATATGTTTGTCAGTTATTTTCTGCACCTTGTCCTGGGCTTTGAAACTGTCATCTTCCGAGATGTCACCGTCTTTTTTCAACATTTTCAACATCTCGTTTGAATCCCGTCTTGTGTTACGTATAGCGATTTTTTTATCCTCACACATTTTGTGGACCAGCTTTACAATTTCCTTGCGCCGTTCTTCAGTCAACGGCGGGATCGAAATTCGAATCAGTTTACCGTCATTCGCAGGCGTTAATCCAAGATCTGATTTTAAAATGGCCTTCTCAATTTCCTTGATGGCAGTTACATCCCAAGGTTGTATCGTAATAAGTCGGCTTTCGGGCACAGAAAGGGAAGCCATTTGATTAAGCGGGGTCGGTGTCCCATAGTAGTCTGCCCTGATACCGTCAAGAAGATTTAGAGAAGCCCGGCCTGTTCTAACTTTTTTTAATTCGTTTTCAAGGGCGGTTACTGTTTTGGTCATCTTCTCCCTGGTTTCGTTGTAAATTGATTCTATCATGGCTTTTCACCTCTATGAATTATACGAATTTACGTCATACCATCGTAACTTCTCAAGAACCTCGGGCCAAGGATATCTCATTTATAAATATCTGAAACTCGCTTTGCTCAGACAGTCACCTATTTATAAATGAGACATCCTTGGCCCTCTTTGTTTTTTTGAGAACTTATATACCATCAGCCTTCTATAAGCGTTCCCACATCTTCTCCACAGACAACTTTTCTCATATTCCCTTTCTTTTTAAGGCTGAAAACAGAAAGCGGAAGCCGATTATCCATTGCCAGCGATATGGCTGTCATATCCATAACCTGAAGCTGTGTTTCCAGTACTTTCATATAAGTAATTTTTTTTATAAATTTGGCCTTATTGTTGGTTACCGGATCCGAGTCATAAACACCATCAACCTTTGTGGCTTTTAAAAGGATTTCGGCATGTGTCTCCTGTGCCCTCAGAACTGCTGCTGTATCTGTCGTAAAATAAGGGCTTCCGGTACCTGCAGCAAAAATAACCACTCGCCCTTTTTCAAGATGTCTGACTGCACGTCTAAGAATATAGGGTTCAGCAACTTCATGCATGGAAATAGCAGACTGAACCCTTGTTTCAATCCCTTTTTTTTCCAGGGCATCCTGAAGTGCAATGCTGTTAATCACTGTTGCAAGCATCCCCATATGATCAGCAGAAGCACGGTCCATGCCGTATGAACTTGCGGCAATCCCCCTGAAGATATTGCCACCGCCGACAACAACGGAGATTTGAACTCCAAGGTCAAATACCGATCGGATTTCATTGGCAACATATTTAATCATTTCCGAACTGATTCCGAAGTTCTGATCACCCATTAGAGCTTCACCGCTCAATTTCAACATAATCCTTTTATAGCGTGAATGTGACAATGATCTTATTCTCCTATCTGGAATCTTGCAAAACGACTGATTCTGATATTCTCACCGATTTTTGCGATCACTTCATTTAAAAGGTCGGTTATTGTTATGTTCGGATCACGCACATAGGATTGGTTCATCAGGCATGATTCCTTATAAAATTTATTCAGCTTGCCTTCGACGATCTTATCGATCATTTTTTCCGGTTTTCCCATTTCAAGGGCCTGCTCGCGATAAACTTCTTTTTCCCTGCTGATGACCTCTTCAGATACGTCCTCCGAAACAATGCCTGCCGGGTTTGTTGCTGCAATATGCATTGCAACATTTTTTGCAAAAGCGATGAAATCTTCATTTTTTGCAACAAAGTCAGATTCACAGTTGACTTCCACCATTGTGCCGATTTTGCCACCCATATGAATATAAGACTGAACCGTTCCTTCAGATGTCCCGCGCCCGGCACGTTTCAGGGCCGTTGCCATTCCTTTTTTTCTTAGGAAATCGACAGCCTTTTCAATGTCTCCGTCGCAGTCTAAAAGTGCCTCCTTGCAATCCATTATGCCTGCTCCGGTTTTTTGTCGAAGCTCTTTAACATTTTCCGCACTTACTGTTGCCATGTTTATTCTCCTGTTTGTTCTTGTTCGCTTTTTGGTGCCTCTTGTTCTTCAGAATCAAGCTGATCAGTTTCAGAAGTTGTTTTCCTGATAATTTCTACTACGGGTCCGGAAGAACCATCTGAAACAATCTTACGTTCACCGGGTTTTAATTCCCCGGCAGCAGGTGTTGTTGATTCAGGCCCCTCTTCGGCTTTTTTATCGTCTTTTGCCTGTTCCTTTTCAGCATGCAGTTGACCGCCCTCAATACACGCATCGGCTATTTTTGAGGCGATAAGCCGGATGGCTCGAATGGCATCGTCATTGCCCGGAACAATATAGTCGATTTCATCAGGGTCACAGTTGGTGTCAACTATTGCAATAATCGGTATGCCAAGCCGGCGCCCTTCGCGAACAGCAATTGCTTCTTTTTTTGGGTCAACGATAAAAATTGCGCCCGGAAGCTTCTTCATATTGCGTATTCCGCCGAGGTTGTTGTCAAGCTTTATACGCTCTTTTCCGAGCAGTAGCCGTTCTTTTTTAGGGAACAGGTTGATTGAGCCGTCATTTTCAATATTGTTAAGATAATTCAAACGGTCGATACTCTTTTTCACTGTTTGAAAATTGGTAAGCATGCCGCCCAGCCAGCGATTGTGCACATAAAACATTTCGCACCGGTTTGCTTCCTCGTAAATTGATTCTCGGGCCTGTTTTTTTGTGCCTACAAAAAGGACCGATTTGCCGTTCGTAACCGTATCGATAATAAAATCATAAGCGACTTTAAACATGCGAACAGTTTTTTGCAGATCGACAATATAGATTCCGTTACGGGCGCCGAAAATATACGGTTTCATTTTAGGGTTCCAGCGTTTTGTCTGATGACCAAAATGAACTCCTGCTTCAAGAAGTTCCCTCATTGTAATGTTAGCCATTTTATACTCCTTTTCTAATTAGGTTTTTTCCTCCGCTTTTATCACCCCTGCTGCCGACTTTTTCCATGAAAAAGCACCCGGGAACAGGTCAAAAAGCGTGTGATATGATCAAAATAAATCTAGCATCCATAGCAAATTACATATAATTAAGCAATGACATTTTTATAAAAACATTACTTTTTATTCATTTGAACCACGCGATAATTGCCCCCATAATCTTTTCTGAAAAAAATATCTGCATAGTTTCCACAATCAGTGATTATTTTTTTAATATGGTTTTTTTGATCATGACCGATTTCAAGAATTAAACATCCGCCAGGTTTCAGAAATGAGTGTGCAGACATGATAAGATGTCTTAATGCGGAAAGGCCATCCTTATCGCCATCCAGCGCCAACCGGGGTTCGTACTCACAGATTTCCGGCTGAAGGGTTTTGATAACATCTGTCGGGATATATGGAGGGTTTGAAATGATTAAATCAAACCGGCCTGTGATATGATTGAGGGGCGCCAGCCAGTCACCGGAAAAAAAACGCACTGTTTTTTTAAGGTTGCATTTATTTGCATTTGTTTTTGCTGTTTCTGTGGCTTTTAAAGAAAGATCAGATGCAAAAAAAGTATGTTCCGGATGTTCTGAGCAAAGCGCAATAATGATGGCGCCTGAGCCTGTTCCAGGCTCAAAAATTTTTTTTGGTGGTGAATTTGGTTTGCCGGAAAGATATTCAAGAGCTGTTTCAACAAGGCATTCAGTATCTGGTCTCGGTATCAGCACATCAGGCGTAACCTTGAAATCGATTGACCAGAATTCTTTTGATCCGGTGATATATGCCACCGGTTCTTTTTGAGCCCTTCTTTTTATCAGGCCCTTGAAACCGGCGAGTTCATTTTCCGACAAAGGCTGATCAAATTGAATATACAGGTCTACGCGTTTTATGCCAAGGGTGTGAGCAAGAAGGATCTCAGCAGCAACGCGGGGGTTTTCAACCTGGCGGGAGGTAAAATAGGATGTGGTCCATTGAATCAGCTTGAGGATTGTCCATTCAGGCTTCAGAGTTTGACCTTTCTTTTTCATTCTGCATAGCCTGGGCCTGATAGTATGTTGTGAGTCCATCCAGAAGCTCTAAGATATTTCCCTCAAGAATACTGTCAAGCTTATATAGCGTGAGTCCAATACGATGGTCCGTTACCCTGCCCTGGGGGAAATTGTAAGTTCGAATTCTGCCGCTTCTGTCCCCGCTCCCGACCTGACTTTTTCTTTCTTCAGATCGTTTCTCATTTTGTTCCTGAATCATTGCGTCAAGAAGACGGGCACACAACACTTTCATTGCTTTGGCTTTGTTTTTATGCTGCGATTTTTCATCCTGGCAGGTAACAACAAGGCCTGTCGGAAGGTGTGTCAGTCGGACAGCCGAGTCTGTTGTGTTAACGCTTTGGCCGCCAGGTCCGGTTGCACGGTAGACGTCTGTTTTAATTTCACTTGGATCGATATCTAATTCAACCTCTTCTGCTTCAGGAAGTACGGCAACCGTCACAGCAGAAGTGTGGATCCTTCCTTGCGCTTCGGTTGTAGGCACGCGCTGAACCCTGTGAGTACCGCTTTCATATTTAAAAGAACTGTAAGCTCCCTTGCCGTGAATCATGGCAATAACCTCTTTTATCCCTCCAACATCAGTACCATTGTAATTTATTATTTCCATCTTCCAGTTTTGATTTTCGGTATACCTGCTGTACATTCTAAAAAGATCTGCTGCAAACAGTGCCGCTTCATCACCACCGGTTCCTGCCCTGATTTCAATTATTACATTCTTGTCATCATTCGGGTCCTTGGGTATCAGAAGTGTTTTAAGCGCTTGTTCAAGTGTTTCCTTTTCTTTGGCAAGTGTTTCTATCTCTTCTTTTGCCAGTTTTTTTATTTCAGGATCACCGTCCTTTAAGAGTTCGTTACTGTCTTCAAGCTCTGAAAGTGTTTGCTTATATTTCCTGAAAACCGAAACAATTTTATTGAGCTCAGAATGCTCCTTGGCATACTTCTGATATGCTGCCTGATTCTGAATGATTTCAGGGTCACTGAGCAGTTTTTCAAGCTCTTCAAATCGCTCTTCAACCGATAGCAGTTTGTCAAACATAATAATAAAAAAATCCGGAGAATCTAATCGGAGAATTTAAACAATATAGCCGAACCCGAACACAGTTTCGAGTTTCGGTATTCTGTTTTTGAATCTCCGGTTTTTGAATCTCCGGTTTATAATTGTTAAGTTAAGTTGTTTTTTCCTGGTTCTGAAATTTTGCGTATTTTTTCCGAAAACGGTCAATTCTGCCGCCCGTATCTATCAATTTCTGTTTGCCTGTAAAAAACGGATGGCACTTTGAACAGATTTCAACTTTGATATCCTTTTTTGTAGAACCTGCCTGCAATGCGTTGCCACATGCGCATTTTATAGTAGATTCAAAATACTTAGGATGTATATCGTTTTTCATTGTTATTTCAACCTCCTAAAAACATATTATGCATTCATTGCATCTAAAAAACTTTGATTATCCTTTGTTCCGCTCATTTTATCAAGTAAAAATTCTAAACTGTCAATAGGATTTAATGTGGCCAGGAGTTTTCTTAAAATCCATACCCTGCTCAGAACCTCTTTATCAAGAAGCAATTCTTCTTTTCGGGTACCAGATCTGTTTATGTCGATTGCAGGATATAGGCGCCGGTCTGACAGTTTGCGGTCGAGTTGCAGCTCCATGTTGCCGGTTCCCTTGAATTCTTCAAAAATAACTTCATCCATCCGGCTTCCTGTATCCACCAATGCTGTTGCGATAACTGTTAGGCTTCCCCCTTCTTCAATATTACGGGCCGCGCCAAAAAACCGTTTGGGACGATGAAGTGCATTGGAGTCGACCCCGCCTGAAAGGATTTTCCCGCTGGGCGGCATTACTGAATTATAAGCCCGGGCGAGCCTTGTTACACTGTCCAGAAGAATAATCACATTTTTTTTATGTTCAACCAGCCTTTTTGCTTTTTCGATAACCATTTCAGCTACTTGAACGTGGCGTTCTGCCGGCTCGTCAAAAGTTGAGCTGATCACTTCTGCGTCAACGGACCGAGCCATATCTGTTACCTCTTCAGGGCGTTCATCGATAAGAAGTACGAATGGAACGATATCTTTATGGCTTTTAATAACAGAATTGGCAATAGCCTGAAGGAGCATTGTTTTTCCTGATCTGGGTGGCGAAACAATCAGGCCTCTTTGACCAAAACCGATTGGCGTCATTAAATCCAGAATACGTGTGGAATAGTTTTCAGGATCTGTTTCAAGTATCATTTTTTCATTAGGATAAAGAGGCGTAAGGTTGTCAAAAAGGATTTTTTCTCTTGCGATTTCAGGATCTTCAAAGTTAATGGCTTCAACTTTCAATAAAGCAAAATATCTTTCAGTCTCTTTTGGTTGCCTTATCTGTCCGGAAACCGTGTCACCGGTTTTTAAATTAAATCGACGGATCTGTGACGGCGAGACATAAATGTCATCAGGACCGGGCAGATAATTATAGTGCGGCGATCTTAAAAAGCCGAAACCATCGGGAAGAATTTCCAGCGTTCCCTGTCCGTAGATCAAACCGTCTTTTTCGATCTGCGCCTGAAGCAGGGCGAACATAAGTTCCTGTTTGCGGAGCCCGGCAGCCCCCTCAATTTTGAAGTCCTTGGCCATTTCCGTCAATTCGCCGATCTTTTTTTCTTTTAATTCAACAATGTTCATTAACTTCGCTCCGTTAATTAGTTATTTTTCAAGTTTGAAAAACCCAGAATTCATCATCGTCTTCCTGTTTTTCAAGCATGTTCATTATTTTTTTATTTCGAACGCCAAGCAGGTTTGATTTTGATCTGATAAAAGTCTGTTATTGTTCTTATTATTTTATTTTGCTATACGTTTTCCATTTCTTTTAATATATTAGTTCCAAGCATTGAAAGAAATTAGATTGTTTTTGCAGATTCAAACAAAAATTTTCAAAGGCAGGACCTTTAATTTTTTATGCTATAATATGAAGGGGTATGTGTCAAGCGTTTTTGATGATTTTTTTGATTTTTTCCGTCCCTTGACAAAAAACCTCCTTTCCTATAGTAAGGCGAAACGTTGAAATTTAAAGGCAATACCGATTTCGCGGCTTTTTAGTAAAAAGCTTAAAATATTTTAACACAAGCTTAGAAAGTTAAAGGAGAGCAACATGAACGTTTTATTTTTTGGACCAAACGGCAGTGGCAAAGGCACACAGGGTGCAATCTTAAAAGACAAATATAACATACCACATATTGAATCCGGAGCTATTTTCAGAGAAAATATCAAAGGCGGAACTGAACTGGGATCAAAAGCAAAAGAATTTATTGACAAGGGAGACTTGGTTCCGGATGAAATTACCATTCCGATGATACTTGATCGTCTTCAGCAGGATGATTGTAAAAAAGGATGGCTGCTTGATGGTTTTCCACGCAACAAAATCCAAGCTGAAAAACTGGATGAATCACTGCAACAGGCTGGTATAGCATTGGATATTGTTGCTGAAATAATTTTGGACCGGAATATTGCAAAAAACAGAATAATGGGGCGCAGGCTTTGTACTAACGACAATAACCATCCGAATAATATCTTTATTGATGCTATTAAACCGGATGGAGATAAATGTAGAGTTTGTGGCGGTGAACTGACAACAAGAGCAGATGACCAGGATGAAGAGGCGATAAACAAACGTCACTCAATATATTATGATGCGGAAACGGGTACGCTGGCATCAGCCTATTATTTTAAAAGCCTTGCTGAAAAAGAAGGAAAAATAAAATATATCACGCTGGACGGTGCGCCTGGTGTCAAAGAAGTTACCGAAGAGCTTGTTTCAAAACTGTAATAAAGTTTTTCTTGTCAAACCATTTATTATGATATATATAAAATGATTTTAAATTCGGTTTTAAATAACCATCATAACATATTGTTTTTAATGATGGAACGAAAGGGGCGAGAAATGTGAAAGAAATTCAGGTTAGAGTTCTTGATAACGACCTTGAAAAGGCCATGCGGATATTAAAGAAGAAAATTCAGAATGACGGTCTTTTTAAACGACTGAAGCTTAAAAAGAACTATGAAAAGCCAAGTGAACATCGGCGGAGAAAACAGAGAGAAGCTCTGAGACGGCAAAGAATAGCCGCTGCAAAACAAAGATACAGAAAATTCAGATAAAGCTCAAATAAGGCATAGAAAGGTTATTTTTTAAAACCCGGATAGAATATTTTCCGTTCTTCCGGGTTTTTTTTGTTATGATTGAAGCAAATGCATATAACAAGTGTCTTGAGGAAATGTACAGCCTCCGGAGGTTCGGGATAAAGCTCGGGCTGGACACCATTAGAAACATTCTTGAAGGGCTAAAAAATCCCCAGAACAATTTTGCCTGTATACATATTGCCGGAACAAATGGCAAGGGTTCTGTCGCGTCCACTTTGGCAACCATACTGCATTATGCCGGGTTCAATGTTGGTCTTTACACATCCCCCCACCTTGTCAGGCTTAATGAAAGAATATGTATAAACGGAAAAATGATTTCCGACAGTGAGCTTGTTGAATCCTTTGAGGCCGTCAAGCAAATTCACGATGGCGACCGGGAGCCGACCTTTTTTGAGTACACAACAGCAATGGCTTTTTATGAATTTAGCAGAAAGAATGTTGACTGGGCAGTAATCGAAACCGGAATGGGCGGCAGACTGGATGCAACGAATATTGTTTGTCCTAAAGTTTCTATCATAACGAATGTTTCCATAGAGCACCAGATGTACCTTGGTAATACAATTGCCCAGATTGCTTTTGAAAAAGGGGGCATTATCAAACAGGAGGTGCCGGTGGTAACCGGTGTAACGCAGAAAGCAGGTAGAACTGTATTAAAACAGATAGCAGGTGAAAAATCTGCCCGGCTTTTTAAATTCAAAACCGATTTCAGTGTTCGTAAAAATAAAAAAGGAGGGTTTTCCTACTTTGGCATTGATCATACATGGCGGAATCTTTGTACAGGACTTCACGGCAGTCACCAGACCGACAACGCTGCTCTTGCGCTGGCTGTATGTGAGCTTTTAATGGAAGGTACCGACCGAATTGCGAAGCAGAATATTACACTTTCAAATATCAGAAAAGGACTTGAAAACAATATATGGCCGGGAAGGCTCGAAATAGTCTCCACCTCTCCTTTTATCCTGATTGACGGCGCACATAATATTGCAGCCGTAAAAAATCTCTCAAAATTTTTATCTGAAAACATTAAGGACAGGAACCTGACCCTGGTTATCGGAATACTTGATGACAAGTCATACAAGACAATGCTGCGCCATCTTCTGCCCCATTGTTCAAAGGTGATTCTAACTCGTCCTAAAATCGATCGAAGTCTCGCACCTGAA
>JAFDJC010000249.1 GCA_019307665.1 Deltaproteobacteria bacterium
CTTATATCAAACTATTTGAAAGGATATGAGGAGATTAAGGATTTTGTTGGAGTTGAAAATAAGCGCGTTGAATATTCGGATGGGAATTTTTCAGAACATAAGACCTTTGTAGGCGATGATTCCCTGTCTGTTTATCTAAAAGATATTGAACTGGAAATTGACTCGGAGATTTTGGAGGAGAATATTGAAGTTGCAGACTGTCAGGGGAGTGACTCACCCAATCCTCTCCACTTGGCCATGATTCAAGATTACTTGGTGTTAGCCCATTTTATTGTATATGTGGTCAGTAGCAGGATAGGATTACGGGAAGCTGATATACGGTTTTTGTCGATGATTAAAAAAATGGGAATATGTGATAATATTCTTTTCATTGTGAATTTTGATTTCAACGAGCATGATTCGGTAAACGACTTAAATGCGCTTGTGGAAAAAATCAGGCAAGAAATTTCCATAATCAGACCGAATCCAAAATTGTTTACGCTTTCATCTCTTTTTAATTTGTTTAAGAGCCAGAAAACTTCTTTAACGCATAAAGATAATGAGAGACTGGCGCAATGGTTAAGTTTAGAAGTATTTTCAAATTCTTCTGTCCGGGAAGGTAAAAAGTTTTTAAAAACCTTTTCTCAACAAATCGTCAATGAACGGTTTTCTTTATTATTGAAAAACCATCTTGAAAGATTGGGTGTAATGGCCGCCGGAATGGGTCATTGGATAAGCATTAACCAGGATATTCTCTCCGGTGATCTAAACAATGCACATAAATTTCTGGTAAAAATAAAACAGCATGAAGAAAAAATTGGCCACATTAAACTATTGATCAGAGACACACTGGATGGCGCTGTCCAGAAATTAATCGATGAGTTAAAAGGTGAGATTGATCGATTTTTCAGCGCTCGATCAGGGGAGGTGGTAAGCAATTTATTGGAATTTATCCGAAATTATCGTGTATCATATATGGATTATGGAAAAAAAATGGAGGTTTCCGGTTTTAATAATACCCTCTACCTTATTTTTCAGGATTTTAAGCATGCAATCGATCGATTTATAACCGAATCCATAAACCCTCAGATCATTAAATTTATCAGAGAAAAAGAAGATCATATCAGTAAATTTCTTGAATCGGTTTCATTACCATATGAGAGGATGGTTTTAGATACACTTGATGACTATAACGACACGGTAAAAGATTTCGACATCTTGCCGATTCATGTAAATCATAAGCCTATTGAGGCCCCGAACATGGACTCCGTCAAACAGGTGATCGGGTTAAAACTTCCCCTTGCTGAGGCCACCATGCGGTATTCCGCCAAGATTAAAACGGGTGCTATAATCCATTTAGGGGCATATAAAATGGTTAACCTAATTAAAAAACTATTTAAGAAACCGGTTCAAAATCAGAGAGAAGAAGCCATCCTCGCATTAAAAGGTGGCGTCGACCGAATGAAGCGAGAGACGGAAAAAGCAATGGCGTATCATTTTAAAAATTATAGAGAGAATATTAAATTTCAATATATCTTAAGGCTGGTAGAAGGCGCATCGAACTATTTTTTTGATGAGCTCAAAAATCGGTTTCAAATTTATTTGACTGACCTTTCACAGTTGATAGCACTTGTTGACGATAAAGGAACGTCCAAAGAAGGAACGGCGGGGACTTTGCAGGAAATGGAAATAATGGCCAAAGATATAATCCAAAGGGTTGGTCAGATGAGGCAAAGGGTAGCGTCGCCGACACAATGAGACCTTTGCAAAACCGCTATCCTTTTTTTAATTTAATCAGGTTTTCTCTCGCAAAATTTATGGTCGGATCGATTGCCAGGGCTGTCTTATAATATTCAAGGGCTTTGTCGGTTTTGCCCCAATCTCTGTAGTTAGATGCAATATTAGCATAATCTATTGCAGAACCCGGATTTAGCTTTATGACGTCATTAAAACACTCAATGGCTTTTTCATATTTTTTTAGCTTGTAATGACAGAACCCCATAAGGTTATAGATATCGGTCCTTCCTTTATCATGCCGGCATCCTTTTTCCAGTGCGTCCAAAGCCATGCGATACTCACCCATATCTTTCAAACACACACCGATATAGGCATAGATAGTGGGTATGTCCTGCTGGGTCGGACCAAGATCGAGTGCTTGGGCGAAATGGTTTAAAGCTATTTTCAAGTTGTTCAGTGAGATATGGCATAACCCAAGGTAAAACTTGATATAATACTTTCCCGGCAGCATTTTGTCGATTTTTTCCAATTCAACGACAGCGGTGTCAGGCAGTTGATTTTCTGCAATAAGCTTTGCTGAAAACATTCCAACGCTAGTCCCCATGGCGCGTTCTCGAAAATAAGAACCCGGTATAATGGTATAAAATGCCGGTATTTCAAGTAAAGGATGCAGGATGTCGACCGCAATGATGTCCATGTTCTTTTTTAGTAAAGCGGAGATGCAGTTTTCGACCTCGACTCTTATATTATCATGAGAAACATCGGGAAGCGTATTGATGTCCGTATTGATTCCGGGATTGATAATAAATTCTATATCTTCAAATGAGTCAAATTTTGGCAGCCCGCTGGACACGTAGTTGGAGCCGGTATCAAAATCACCGGCAAGTTGAGCCACTTCAGTAAGCGCTCGACTTAATGCTTTTTCCGGGTTTGGAGTTGTTCCCGCGGTCCAGACAAGTTCGCTATTTTCCGGGAAGGTGGATGGGTCGTAGGCCAATGCACCTACCGTGGGGATTCCCATATCAAGGGAAAAATCTGAAATAATTAGATTTATCCCGGCATGCTTGTATTTATTTAACATCTCAACAACCAGTCGATCGGTTGCCGATTCCGGATTAATCAAAGGTACTTTAAGATGATTTTGGCTGATAATGGAGGAGACGTGCCTTTCCACGATTTCACAGATGCCTTGACACAGGGCTTCTTCCGTACAGTTTCCGGCAGACGTGCCGTTAAATTCATTGATAGTGTAAAACCAGTCAAACGGTACGAGCAGCGGTCTGTTTTGTGTCAGGTTAAAACCCCAGGTCCATTTCAGGGTAAGTCCCTCAAATATGGTTTTCGTAAGCTCAAGCTCTTCAGATTCGTCATGAACCGATTGTGCAATCATTTCAAAGGGCACGGCATCGTCATTTAAATTTCTGTATGGCTCAATAATGAAATTATCCGGATTATTGTAGAAGCTGAAAAAACTGAATCTTTCAGCCAGTTCAATTGTAGCACTGGCTTCTGCCTGCTCCGGAGTGGCACCTTTTCCCATCTGCTTTTTAGTTCCGGTAACCGACGCGGCATCTTTTCCGCAGACACTGAAATAAACGGGGATATCCAGTCTCCCGTTATCAATGCGTATTGTATGGGAAAGGATATCAAGGTCCACCGTATTTAATTTTTCTTTAAGTCGCTGAACCGTCTCTTTCGGTGAGATAATCTTGTCTTGATCGAGTGTAAAACCTTTATATGCATCTTGTAAGACTATGCTTTTACGCATTCTATTTTATTATCTCCAAACTGAAACTGTATTTATTATCAGCAAAGCCGATTTCTTAGTTCGTCTACTATGCCGGGCGAAATGATAACACAAGCACTTTTTAAATTGACCCCGGAAAGATATTTTGATAAAAAGAGCATATTACTGTGGGGATGTAGCTCAGATGGGAGAGCGCGGCGTTCGCAATGCCGAGGTCAGGGGTTCGATCCCCCTCATCTCCACCATAAACAATTAACCCCTTGTAATCACAGGGGGTTTCTTGATTTAATGCCCATCTAACCCACTAAAATTCAATCTGGTACAGACTACTGGTACACAATCAACAGATTGGAGTTGGCAGATGAGGCACATTTCTCGATCCCCTAATTATCTTGTTCATACTCCGTATTCATATTATTTCAGATTACGGATATGGTTTCTTGATGTTATAGCGGAAGGCACTGACAAAAAAAGTGTAAAATCCGGTAGCAGGAGGCACGTTCCAATTCATCCCTTCCTGCTGGATGAACTTAACCTCCTTAAAAGGGTTGATCAATTAAGATCTGAAGGCAAGAAGAGGTTGTTCCCAGAGCTGAAGAAAACAAGTAAGGGGTATGGTAAAACTGTGAGTGCATGGTTTAATGAACGTTATAAAAAGAAATGTGACATCCAAGACACTGAGGAAGGCAGGAAGAAAGATTTCCATAGCTTCAGGGATACGTTTATAACACATGTAGCGCATAAAAAGGAACGGGTGGCCCCTGAGTTGTTGTCCCAGACGGTTGGTCATTCAAGAGGGAAGACGGAAACATTTAGAACATACACGGAAGATTTCAGAGAGAAGCATCTTTATGATGAGGTAATCTCAAAGGTTAGCTTTCATGAGGAGATAGACTTTAGCCACCTAAAATCCAGCAAATATGTCCCGAAGTAAGAACCTTGATTGCACCCATCATGCGATTTTGATTATCATGGCAGAGATCTATGCTCTTACTCCCCCCCTATCTAAAGCTTTAAGCTCAAGCAAGCTACGCATGGTGCTAAGCTAAAGCTAAGCTAAAGCTCAGCGGAAGCTTGCTCAGCTCAGCGGAAGCTGGATAGCTCCAGTAGCGTTAGGCTCAATCAACGATAGCGCTGCTGGAAAGCGAGTCAGAACTTCGATTGCATGATGA
>JAFDJC010000250.1 GCA_019307665.1 Deltaproteobacteria bacterium
TATAATAACATGGGTCTTGTTTTCAGGGAGACAGGACAATATCAGAAAGCCCTGGAAGCGTTTGATAAGGCGCTTGCAATAGACCGGGAACTCAAATCAAGATGGGCCATTGCATATGACTTGAGAAACAAAGGATTGACATTTCTTGAAATGGGCGATGCTGAACGGTCCGTCCCTTTGTTGAAGGAGGCTGTGTCAGAGGCGCATGCCATCGGTAATAGGATTAATAAGGCCAAGGCCCTGTCAGGTCTTGGGATGGCATATGCTGAAACAGGGAATATTAAGGCATCTGAGGAGGCATTCAAAAAAGCGCTTAACTTGGCGGAAGAGATGTCCATGCCTGAAACAGGTTGGCGGTCTTTATACGGTCTGGCAAAACTAAAGCTGTCCGAACAAGGTGACGAGGCTGAGAAACTTTTGAAACAAGCGGTTAAAAAGATTGAGGCGATGCGGGCGGATTTGAAAATTGATAAGCTTAAAGAATCATTTGTAAACAACAAGCTCTCTGTTTATAAGACTCTTGTAACGCTTCTTGCCGACAGGGGCAGAGTCGCAGAGTCCTTTGAAATCGCCGAGCGATCACGGGCAAGGAATTTTATCGATCTTCTCGGGAATCAGCAAATTTCACTTAAAAATTCCACTGACCAGGAGCTATTTAACCGGCAGGCTTTTTTAAGGACGGAGATTGATCATGCCGAAAGACTTCTTGCCGGCTCAAGAGAAACTGAAGAACGGCAGATTTACAGAGAACGGCTTAGCCGGCTTAATAACGACTATAATGATCTTATGCTCGATATCCAGGCGGGAAACCCTCAATTGGCGTCTTTTGTTTCCGTTGCACCGCTAAAAGCGGAAAAGCTTACTGCTGAGCTGGATGAAGGTGTTGCCCTGCTTGCATATTATATTCTTTCCGATGAGCTTTTTTGCTGGGTCATTAAACCATTGGATAAAAAGGGGGATAAAGAGGGCGGCATCAGTCTTGTAAGAACGCCTATTGATACCGAATCCTTCAAAAAAGAAATTCTTGATTTTCGAAGAAGAATACAGAACCTCGAACCACTGAAAGATCAGTCGCAAAGTCTTTATAATACTCTTATTGCTGGTGTGATACCTCACCTTGGCGATGTAAAAAAGCTTGGAATAATACCACATGGCTCACTCCACTATCTTTCTTTTGCGACGCTATTCAACGGCAAAACGTATCTTGTTGATGATTTTTCTCTTTTCTATCTTCCAAGCGCGAGCATTTATAAGTATACCAAAACAAGGCGAAACGCGGCAAAGAATACAAAAGTGCTGGCAATAGGCAATCCAGATCTCGGGAACGAAGCACTCAACCTTCCTTTCGCTGAACACGAAGTGGAAAGCATTCGATGGAACTTTCCTGATATTACTGTTCTTATCGGTGAAAAGGCAACAGAATCATGGGTGGCTAAAAACATCAGCAGGTTCGGCATCATTCATCTTGCAACTCATGGGGAATTTGATGCAGTTAACCCGTTGTTTTCCGCTATTATGCTGTCAAAAGGGGAAAACCTGGACGGCAATCTTGAAACATCGGAAGTTTTCGGTCTGGACATTCAGGCCGACATGATTATTTTAAGTGCATGTCAGACCGGACTCGGTAAGGTCACCGATGGAGATGATGTTATAGGGCTCAATCGTGCTTTTTTCTATGCCGGAACGCATACGATAATATCGAGTCTCTGGAGGGTTAGCGATGTGTCTACAGCTGTATTGACAAAAACTTTTTATAGAAGATACCGTACTTATGACAAGGCTGACAGCTTGCGTCTTGCGATTTTGCATGTTAAAAACAAATACCCTCATCCTGGATACTGGGGAGCATTCACATTGTCCGGTGATTATTATTGAATTTTAATTTTATTTAAGATATAAGCGGATTGTTATCCAATCTTGAACTATGTCCAATACAGAGGAATTTATGAAACGGTATATACTGTTGCTCATAACCACCCTGTTTTTAGTTGTTACTATTCAAAGTAGTGAGGCCTCTCAAAAAATGTGGGTTTCTTCCAAGGGGGCAAAGCTTAAGGCCCAAAATCAATCGTCTTCAGAGACGATTGCAAGCCTTCAGCCGGGTGTGCAATTGAATGTAATCACTTATGAAAAACGATGGTATAAAGTGTCAACACCTGACAAAAAAACCGGTTGGGTTTATCGGGGAAGGGTTTCAACGGACCGGCCGGAGATTGCTGAAGAAAAGGATAGTGAAGAAGGTTCACTCGGTTCTTTGTTCGGCGACAGCTCGGGCAGCAGCATTCAGGCGGACTCCGCTGACAGTTCAAGGAGTATTCGAGGCCTTTCGCCTGAAGCCGAGGAGTATGCCAGGCAATCCGGAAGTCCGAAGAAGTGCCGGAAAGCACTTGACTCTGTTCTGGCTCTGAAAACGAAAGACAAGGATATTGAAAATTTTTTACAGAAAGGGAAAGTCGGTGAATATGCCGAATAAAGGTTCCTTAATATCAAAAACCCTGGAAGGAATCAAAATGATTGATAGACGTAATTTTATTAAACTTGTATGGCCGTTTGCCCTTTTTACCGCAAATCCTGCATTTGCCTTTGACATTTTTAAAGCATTGGACCCTAAAGGTAAGTCCAAGGATATTCAAAGAGCAAAAACAGTTTTTGACGGTGCTTCAAGTATCGTCGCAAGTGCTACAGATATTGATTATGATTCTGAATTTGCGATAGGAGAAAGCCTTGCCCTTGAGGGTTTCAAACGGTACGGTCTGCCGGTGAAGAATAAAAAGCTCCAAAAATATGTTAACCTCGTGGGCAACTCAGTAGCCGGCAACTCATTAAGACCTTCAATATCTTATTACTTCGTAGTGATCGACAGTCCTCTATATAATGCATTTGCATGTCCCGGTGGTATCATATTTGTCAGTTCGGCATTGTTGAAAGCAATGAATGATGAAGCCGAACTCGCCTGTGTGCTTGCACATGAAGTCGCCCATGTCGGACATAAGCATGCGCTTCAATCGATTAAACGCGCAAAATTTTTTGAAGGGGTCGGGAAGATTTCAACCGTCAATATGAAAGGCGAGGATGGAAAGAAATTTCGAAGCATGATCGGAGGACTCCAGGAAACTCTTTTTGACAAAGGGCTTGACCAGGATATGGAATATGAGGCTGATAAGTCCGGCATGGAAATCGCCTACAGAACAGGTTATAATCCAAACGGACTCGTCAGAGTTTTGAAAATGCTAAAGGAAAAGGAAAAAACAGCAAAAAAGAAAGGGTCTTGGTTTTCGACGCATCCACCGCTTTCGGAACGTATTTCAAAATGTTTGAAAAATAAAGAGAAGTATCCGGATGCAGCTGAGCTTGCTGAAGTAAAGAAGAGATTCTCAAAATACAGAAAAAAGCTCTGATTAACATTTCGTAATCGATGTGGACAGGGGTGATGATGATTGACAGAAGATTATTGATAGTTGATGATGATGAAATGATTACCGATATGTTCAGGAAGGGTTTTACAAAAGCCGGGTATACTGTGCGGCGTGCGGCAAGCGCTGAAGAGGCCCTGGCAATTCTTGAAAAGGAAAAGTATTCGGTCATGTTTCTTGACCTCAAACTACCGGCAATGGATGGTGTTGAGCTTTGCAGAAAGATACGTAAAAATGATTTTGTATCTTTGATTTTTGCAGTTACCGGTTATGCGTCGTTTTATGAATTTGAAGAATGCAGAAAAGCCGGATTTGATGATTTTTTTACTAAACCTGTTGACCTTAAGGTTCTGTATCGTGCAGCGATGGATGCTTTTGATAAGATAGAGCGGTGGAACAAATAATATAATCAAGAGGGTATTGTCGTGAGGTAAATCTATGATTGAAAAATCCTTGGGTAAAAATATCGAAAGTGTAGTTAGAAAAGGAAAGGACAACAGACAACATCGAAAGCGTAAACTGCGGGCCATCAGCAGTTTTGCTGGTGGTATCGCAAATGATTTCAATGAAATCCTTGCAGCCATAATGGGGTATATTGAATTGACCAGGTTAGATACGCCTGTAAACAGCCCCCCAAGGAAAAATATCGACAGTGCAATGAATGCAATAGATCGCGCAAAGGACCTTGTTGTTGATATACTTAGTTACAGCCGGCAGCATGAATTTGAAAGAGTGCCGATTCAGATCAGCCAGGCTGTGGAAAAGTGCCTGAAAAGTTTTAAGTCCTCCCTGCCTGACAAAATAAAAATCCGTGAAAATATTGAATGCTTCGAGAGTCGGGTGAATGCCGATCCTTCACAAATTCGACAGATCTTAATAAACCTCTGTACCAATGCCGGCCGTGCGATGTTAGACAAGGGCGGCGTTATAGATATTAAACTCGAAAATATGATGATTGATGATCAGCATAAAGGCGCTCGGGTTGACCTTTTGCCGGGAAAATATGTTATGCTGGCAGTCAGTGACACAGGATGCGGGATGGATGAAGAAACCATTGAAAAAATTTTTGATCCATATTTTACAACCTCGGGAGACGGGCCCGGCTCAGGGATGGGGCTTGCTTTTGTGGACAGTATTGTCGAACTGTGCAACGGATATATAGATGTGGAAAGCGAACCGGGAAAAGGCACAACTTTCTCAGTCATCTTACATGAA
>JAFDJC010000251.1 GCA_019307665.1 Deltaproteobacteria bacterium
CAATAGACCAGTGGCAAATGTAACCAGAAGTATTGAAATAATAATGGCTACCGCACGGGTTCTTAATCCGATAATTAAAAGCACTCCGCATACGAGTTCAACCCATGGTAAAGCGATCGCAAAGAAGTTAACAGACCAATAGGGAACAATCTGATAGGAGACAAGAGTTTCGGCAAATCCAGAAGGATAAGAGATCTTGCTTATACCGCCGGTAATGAACAGAAAGCCTAAATAATATCTCAGCAAAAAAGATAGATATTGACTACTAACGATTTGTTTGAGGAATAGCCATAGCTTTGTCATGATTTAAAAGGGTATCCTTTCTTCCTCCAGGCGGAAAAACCGCCTTTTAAGATCATTGTATTGTTATGCCCACGAAGAACAAGTTTTCGTGAAACCCGTTCATCGTAGAGACGGCTTATGGTCCGACCATAAACAATGATAGTTTTGGTTTTATCAAACCCGCTAAGCTCCATCATGTAAATCGTATCAAAGATGTCCAAAGGCACATTAATGGCTTTTTTTATGTGTCCTTGTTTATAGGCAGTATTGGGTCTGGCATCCACAATGAGTACACCCTCCCGGTATTTTTCCAGCGCTATTTGCGGGGCGACATGGGGGACTCTTTCGCCGGACCAAAATTCGGGTCTTAGGGTTATTCCTGTGGGAGTCGCAAAATTAAAAATAATTCCGCAAAGAATGCCAATAACAACAATGAAAATGCAATCCAGCCATGAAAATTCAAGGGCATTAAACCGTTTGTCGCTTCTATTTTCAATCGATGACTTATTTCGAAAAAGCCAGGTGGCTATGTGCTTAAAAAATGCACGCGAAACATTGGGATCACGCTTTTGTCGCGTATCAAACGATTTCTTATGAAGGCCAATGAGGTGTGTTACCCCCAAAGTCTCTACACTCGTTGACCGTGTTCCACTGGTTAGTAGTTCCATTTTACAATCCCCCGCCCCGAGCCGTGAGTACAGAACGGATTCAATTTGATGAAGATTCCGGTTGACGGCTTCAGTCGCGAATGCTTAAGACCGGAATCGGACAGCGTCGAAACATTTTTTCCGCTGTAGATCCGAATAGAACATCCGCTAAATTGGTGTGTCCCTTTGATCCCATGACCACAAGATCGATATTTTCTTCCTTCGCAACCTCGATTAGTTCAACAACGGGGACTCCTATCCGAAAAACCATTTTTACAGGAACATCAGCGGTGCTATTTTTTCCCAGCATCTCTTGCATCTTGTTGGAACGGTTTTTCTTTTCCAGGTCGATGAAGTCTTGCACCTGGATGGCAACATTTTTTTGGATTATTGTCCTCAGTGCGGTGATATCCCGCTGATTGATAACATTGACAGTAATCAATTCGGAGCCAAGGGACCGAACCAGGTTGCCTGCATATTCCAGCATGGCTTCCGAATACTCTGAAAAATCAATTGCAAGCATTACTTTTGAATTCTTTTTCATAATCCACCCCTAGTGTTCAGTCGTAACGAGACCGGATCTAAATTATTAAGAACATTTTCTTTGATATTTTATTTCAAATATCTGCAAATCTAATGCCATCTAATTGGAAAACTATGCTTGCATATAACTCATTAAAATAATTAAGAAAAAATCGTCTATAACTATTTCCGTAAGATCATTTACCTGAAAGCCTTTTAAACGGTTGAAATTGGCCATAACGGGCAATTAAATTGACCGGAATAGCCATTATTCCAGAATCCAATACTCATCCAGCATGTAGCCAAAAGTGTACGCCTCTTTCAAAAAGTTACATGTATATGCACATGTGGGCAGGGAGTTATGTGTCAGAACACTTTTCTATGGAAGAAATTCCCTCGCACCCGGTCATTTTTCTGTCAGGCTTTTGGTAAGACATTACAAATCATATCAATGTGTTATAACAAGCATCTGAACGTCTTCATTTTACAGGTTCGCGCGCGCGGGAGTTTGCTCAAGGCAAAGAATATTATGGTCTGAAAATTGCAAAATTTATTTGAGGAGCGTTGAGAAAGGAGTTCGAAAGAAGATGAAATCAATCATGATGTTTTTGCTGCCGGCGATTCTATTATTCCCCATAACTGTGTTTGGAACGTGCATCAGTGGAGATTGTGAAAATGGCCGGGGGACCTTTGTGTATCTTGACACAAGAATTTATGAAGGCGAATGGAAGGATAATCAGAAGCATGGCCAGGGATCTATGACTTTTCATGATGGCACAATATATGAAGGGCAATGGCGCGATGATGAGATAAATGGGCGTGGGACTGTGTTTTGGCCTGACGGCAGAAGGCATGAAGGCCAATGGAAGGGACGTACGGCCCGTGGCAGAGGAACCATGACCCTCCAGGATGGTTCGAAACATGAAGGTCAATGGATGGATGGACGATTCCATGAATCAGGGGCTGCGGCGCAGCTTTACAAGCTGGATTACATGGATGGAAATGATGGTAATAAGAAGAAGGTGCAGGATGGTTCCGGGAGTTACACATACAGGGATGGCAGTAGATATGAAGGAGATTTTAAAAATGATATGAGGAATGGGCATGGATCTTATACCTATCCTGACGGCACTGTTTATGTTGGCGAATGGAGGGATGACAGGAGGTCCGGTCAAGGGACGATAACGTATCCCAGCGGTGTCAAGTATGAAGGGGGGTGGAGGAATGACAATTTTCATGGATACGGCATTTACACCCATTCCAATGGCAGCATATATAAAGGTGAATTTAAGAACGACAAATTTTGCGGAAAGGGGGCCATGTCCTTTTCGGATGGCAGCAAATATGTTGGTGAGTGGAAGAATGACAAAAGGGACGGTAGGGGGATATATATATTTCCGAATGGCACAAAACAGATGGGAGAGTTTAGGGATGACGAGTTTATGTTGTCTTCGGAGGAAGGCGGTCGAGAGGTAGAAACAGAAGAAAAAGAAAGTCAGAACCAATTTTAAAACACCCACTTTTGAACAATCTCTGTGCTTGCCCTGCCTGTCCAAATGATTGCGCTTTCGGCGCACCCCACAACTTTAGATCACTTTAGGCACTTTAGCTCACTTTAGATCACTCATATGTCCATCAAATACGGCATAGCCAATTGTCTCTGACGACGCCTGGAGGACGTGGATTTCAAAGTCTAATTAAATCATTGCTCATCACATTGATACGCATCTCCGGTCATCTCTGTATAAATGTTGCCGCCTGCCACATTCTGGATTACAAGCATGTTTGCGCCCAATTGAGCCGCTTTATTCTTTAGTTCATTATAGGCGCTACTGACGCCTTTCTCTTTAAGTCCATATCCCGCCAATGGTGAAGATGAAATGACCCGGCCCAAATACTTGCACCCCACGACATCTCCATAATCGTTGGTTATACACACGGCCTGACCGTTTTTTGTAAGCATTGTGCCGCATCCGGTCAGAAAGAATGCAAATAGTAATGGACAATAAAGCGCTGCAACCCATTTATAGTTTTTTAAAACAAATTTCATCATTCCTGTTCACCTGAATTGCGCCGGTTCCAGCCTCAAAGTGCTGTCGGCAGGGAATAGCACCATTTTAGCCCTGATGCTGATTTTTTATAATAACATTTAAGCTCTATTTTTCCAACCATATTTTTTCTTTATTTTGAAACCAACCTCAACCCGTTTTCAGCCGGTCAAGTCTAAGTCGTTGCCGGTCATCGAAAAGACGTCGGGCCCCGGTCCGGACCGCGGCAATGGTCCCGAAGCCGGTGCCTGAGGAAATAAGGAACATAATCAGAATCTGATATTTTACAGCTTCCAGAGGTGGACTGCCCGCCAGGATCTGACCGGTCATCATCCCGGGGAGGCTTACCAGGCCCGCAACAGCCATTGCATTCAGGATAGGGATTAACCCGCTTCGGATGCTTTCCCTCTGAATATCTCCGATGGCCTCTTTCCACTCCTGTCCCAGCATGAGACGTGCCTCGATAACCGTGCGCTGCTGCCAGCTTGTCTGGGTCAGACGATCCAGGGCAATGGCGATCCCGGTCATGGTGTTTCCGAGAAGCATGCCGAGAAGAGGGATGGCATATTGCGGTTCGTACCAGGGTTTGATCCCGATGGTGACGTTCAGTGCAAATATGGTAATGGAAAAAGAGGAAATAAACATGGAGGATGCTCCCACGCTGAATCCCCACAGGCCAACAAAGCGCCGCTTTTGCCTTCCCATAACCTCATGCCCTGCAACCAGGAACATGACCATGGCGATAGCTGTGAGCCAGCCCAGGTGTACATGTTTGAAAAGCGATGTAAGTATAAGACCGATAAGAAGCAGTTGGACGGTCGTTCTGAGTCCTGCCACCATAATCTGTTTGGCAAGGTTCAGATGCATCCTAATTGAAAGAAGCGCCAAAGCAACCAGTAGTGAGGCTGCAAGCCCTAAGTCCGTGGGTGTGAGAGGGATAACGTTCATATATTTATCTCAGGTTTTATTCTGCTCCACAATCCTGCCTTTGTTCAGGATGTAATGCCGTGTCCCCATTCGGTGAATCTGCTCGGGGTCATGGCTGATCCAGAGAAAGGACGATTTCTGTTGTTGTCTGTAGATTTCCAGAAGTCTTTCAACTTTTAGCGTATTTTCCGGATCCAGAGCTTGAAAGACGACTGACCCGCCATCCCATCACATCCCCGTCAAAACCGAGTATCTCAAACCAGGAGCTGTTTGGTTTCCGGAAGTGTTCTCCCACGGTATCATGCCACCACTGGCTTTCCGACGGAAGCATTCCCACCCTTTTGCGCCAATGGTGGGGTTTTATTTCAGTGGCTTTGGCAGAGCCAAGGTATACGTGTCCTTCATGGGGTTCAAGGTCGGCGATGGCTCTGAGCATGAGTGTTTTGCCGGCACCTGACGGGCCGGAAAGCATGACGCATTCAGATGTGTCAATTGCAAGGTTAATGGGGCCAATATTGTGATATCTGAGGTTCTGTATTTCTAGCCGGATCATATCATTTCTTAATATATTTTGGTCAGATATAGATTTATTAAGGTTATCATGATTAACGGGCTTTATCAATAAAGGTCCAATCCTTGACAAATGAATAAAGGTTCATTATGTTGAATGTAAATTCAAAACAATGAGGGCGTAACGATGCCAACACTCGCAAAAAAGCGGAAGACCGAATGGGACGTAATGATGAAAAATGCCATCTTTGAGGCAACTATGGCTGTTTTGGGTGAATACGGCTTTGAAGGTCTCAGAATGGATCGCGTGGCCAAGGCAGCGGAAGTTTCTACAGGTACTTTATATAACTACTTCAAGAATAAAGACGAATTATTGCTTCATGTGTTGGATACGAGATTTGAACCCATACTCCAAGAGTTTCTCAAAATTATTAAAAGCAATGTATCACCGCCTGAGAAACTTGAGGCGTTTGTTCGGGAATTCCTGATGAGCATGCAACATCACCGAAGTCTCGTCATCATTATTCTTTCCGCTGAAGGTCTCTCTTTACCCATAAAAACCGGGGCCAATGAAAAGCGGGAATCTAGCCACACGATACTTGCTGATATTATTAAACAAGGGGTTGAACAAGGGCTTTTTCGTCCGTTCGATCCCCAGCGAACGGCCCAATTGATTTTCGGGGCCATGCACGGTCTGGTTCAATCGAGGATTGATGCTGACAATGAGCCCCTGATTGTTGAATCAGACATTTCTGAGTGTATGGATTTGTTTTTTTCAGGTCTTAATACAAGAGGATAAATGTTCCAAAGCCTTTGAAAAAGGAATGATAAGCTATGGCAAAAAGAACCAAGTATCTCACATTTGTAACTGTTCTCATCATACTGCTGTTATGCAGTATATTTGTATTTGCCCGAATTAACGGACAATCTATCGATGAAGCGGGCGTGGCCGGAAAAGGAATGCCGACGGGAGTTCGTGCAATCCCTGTAGTTACAGCTCCGGTATCCATACGCAATTTTGAAAAAAGGCTTGTGGTTCAAGGCAATC
>JAFDJC010000252.1 GCA_019307665.1 Deltaproteobacteria bacterium
CCATACAACACAGCCTTCGGCCCGAATACCCGTTGTGACAAATATTTTCTCACCGTTCAAAACCCATTCATCTCCATCCAGAACCGCTGTCGTTTCAATAGCTTTTGAATCAGACCCGCATCCCGGTTCCGTGTTGGCCATGGAAAGCATGGTATTGCCCCACTTTTCATTCTGTTCCGGTGTTCCGGCAGCCGCCAGTGAAGCGTTACCCAGTGCCGCGTTACCACGGCGCAGTCTTACTGTTGTATCACCCCATGCCTTGTATACAGTCATGAGCAGACCAAACACTGTGGGACTTGATCCCTCTTCCCCTCTGTCCATGGCCATTAGGTTAATATGATCAAAATCCTTGGCCTCTGGAAATTCATCCGGCAGTAGTTCTTTTTCATGATTATCGTAATAGCGGGCATGTTTTCTTACAACAAGGCCCGCCACAAGGCCTTCCATAACCGTAAGGGTTCTGGCATTCCGCAGCCACATTTCAAGAGGTAAATCCCTTATATAGCCATGCCCGCCAAAGATTTGAACACCACTATCCGCTATGAGAATCGCGTTTTTATTCACGTAATGCTGCGCAAGGGTTGTCGCTTTCGTGGCGTCAACACCCTGATCAAGCTGACTGGCAGCTTTCCAGACCATACATCGCATGGACTCTGTTTCCGCGTGCATTTCCGCCAGCAGGAAGGCAATCGCCTGCTTTTTCGCTATGGGTTCTCCGAAAGCAATCCTGTCTTTCGCGTAGGGGATGGAATAATCGATAACGGCTTTTGACAATCCGACACATAGGGCACTGTTAGCGATACGGACAGAATTTATGAGTTTTCGACCATCAATACCCTCATCACCGCCCAGACGCTCTGAATTCGGAACAGTGACATTTTCCAGGGTCAAACTGGAACACTGCAGCGGATTAAGCCCCAGGAGTTTTTCGCTGTCATCGCTGATCGTCAATCCTGCAGAATCCACGGCTATGATAAACGCGTCAATGCCTGAAAAGCCAGTCTCCTTACCTGTTTTAGCCACAACAAGAAAATGCTTCGCGTTTTGCCCGAATGGAACAATCCGTTTCACACCATTTATTACCCACTCGTCCCCTTTTTTCTCGGCACTTGTTCGACAATCGGTTGGATCGAAAGTAAAATGTGATTCATGAAGGGCCATTGCGGCCGCCTCAAATTTCTCCCCCCCGTATATGGGCAGATATTTTTTCTTTTGCTCGTCCGTACCAAAATCTATAAGCGGCTGGATAAAAGATGCCGGTGCCATAATAGTCGTAGCGAGGGAAGCACACCCATAAGCAAGTTCCTCACACACAAGCACATTGGTCATGGCAGATCGGTCCATGCCGATACCGCCGTATTCTTCGGGAACAGCCGCGTTGGCCAGCCCCAGTTCCCAGGCTTTATCCAGCATTTTCTGAGGGACCTGCTTTTCTTCATCGCAATCCCTTGCAATATCTTTCAGTTCCCCGGCAGCAAATTCTTTTGCAGTTTTCAATATTAAATCCTGTTCCTTTGTCAATCCAAATGAAATCATCTATTCCTCCTGGTTGGTTTTCTAAATTACACATCCGTAAATATAATAAGTGCCCATCCCTTTATTCGTTCCATAAGCAGGGTGGGCACTGGTTCGAAGTTTCCATTACATAAATAGGCTGTTTTGTGTAAAAACCATTTATGCATGGACATTTATTATTCAACATATCCATTCATCCGGTTTTGAATATATCCTGCTGACAACTAACAAATTTTTAGTGGATGAATAGGTGCTAGAAGGGCGTATCAAAAAAAATGACTCAAGTAAAGGGTATATTCTTCAAAACTATTTAAGCTTGAACTTTATCTTTCAGTCGAAACCATATAAATTCTCAATGCTTCCTGTATTGTCTCCGCGGCAAGAAAAGCGCAATGTTTGTCTTCCTCCGGAAACATCCCAATTTTTTTTAGTACATCCTCGCCCGTAATTTCAGAAAGTCCATCAGAGGTTTTGCCAAATGCCATTTCCGCCACAAAGGACCCGCATATGGTGCTTGAACCACATCCATCAGTTACATAGGATACTTCTTTTACACAATCATTCTCGAATTTTAAAAAGATTTCCATGGTATCACCGCATTTACCGGTGATCCGGGCATGTGCATCCGGGTTTTCAAGTCTTCCATTATATAGGGGGTTTCGCCAGCGTTGGAAACCTTTTTCACCATAAGCTTCTTTAGCCTCGTCAAATATCTGTTCCTGCAGCTTGTCCACAAACTCATCAAGATCATTCATTGCAACATCTTTTTTTAAGTGTTTCATCAAATTTTATATTAAAAACTACCGATATCATCAAATCCAGTTAGGCTTATGATGGAATCACCCGTAAAGAGCTGGATGGGTGATCAGATGGAGAATCGTGTGCTGTCTGAGGGTATTAGGGATTCTTGAGAAAGAGCCCGACGCGGATGATGTTTTTAAGAATACCGACGCATAAGCACATTTATTTAACCAATGACAGGACTGCTCCTTCTCTAGAATACCTTGTACCCGAGTTCACACGGTTTGGAATCTGATTATCCATTTAGCGGCCAGGAATTTACATAACTTTTTCTTCAAATAAATTGGAGAAGAACCATATAATTTAATGATAATCATGCGTCCCCATAATCACTTTGATGCCGGTTTTGCCTTCAATCATTTTCGCCAACTCCTCACTACCGGCATATGGGCAATCAGGTTTTGAATCTACAAGACAGGAACTTAAATAAATAGCATCCGGTTTGATTTCAGATAGCTTTATTGCCATCCCTGTATTTGGAACAAGCGTTTTTCCAGGACACTCGCATTTAATTAGTCCCACAACGGAAGATGCTTCTTCAAAGTTCCCTTCTCCAAGGGCTGCTGCTTTAAGGCATCGCCATTCCCCCGGACAGCCATACCCACTGTCCATATAAGCTCCACACCCGACCACCATAATCTTCTTCATTTCAATCTCCTGTTACCACGCACATAGTCATATTAAACACTTTAGCCGGAAACAAGCTTTGCCATTTTTTCGGCCACTTTGCTGAAAGAAGTTGTTACGCTCGTATCCTTGTATTTATCCTGATACGACGTGCCGGAATCCCCACAGACAACCACATTCGGATCAAATGGAATTCTTCCCAGAAATGGTATCCCCGCAGTATTTGCGGTTTTTTCACCACCCCCCATACCAAAAAGATCTACCATTTCTCCACAATGGGGGCATTCAAAACCGCTCATATTTTCTATAAGACCGAATATCTCCATTTTTACGGTCCTGCAGAAACTTATTGATTTTCGGATATCGGCAAGCGCAACTTCCTGGGGTGTGGTTACTATAATCGCTTGCGCGTCTTCAATCAGCTGGGCAACGGTCAATGGCTCATCACCCGTCCCCGGCGGAGAGTCAATAATCAGGTAGTCAAGATCCCCCCATTCCACATCGCCGATAAATTGCTGAATCGCGGAATGTTTGATAGGCCCCCTCCATATGACCGCGTCATCTTTGTTGGGCATTAGAGATTCAATAGAAACCGCCACAAGGTTTTCGGAATAACGTTTTGGCTTAAGTTTCTGGTTTTCATTGATGTCAAGTATTCCTTCAAGTCCGAGCATCCTGGGAACATCCGGCCCGTGAATATCGACATCCATCAAACCGACCTTAAATCCTTTATTTGCGAGAGCTATTGACAGGTTCACAGAGACACTGGTTTTGCCCACGCCCCCTTTTCCGCTCATAACGACAAATTTATTTTTTATTTTTTTTAAAGACTGCCTCGCCAGCATGTCAGGGTCCGGCTTCGGAGGACTCTCCGAAATGCCTATCCCGTCCTGGGTACTTCCCATAAGCTATACCTTCCTGTTTATATATTTATTGGTGGCCATTCTTTTCGCCACAGCCCTTATTCATACCGGTGCTTTTCAACGCATGAGGTGATTACACCGGGATGCGTTAACAGGTGCACGGATCTTTTACCAATGGCCCTCAACATTCGCACCTTCGGCAAATGAGAAACTGCCTTCATTAAATGCCTCCACAGCTTCCCTTACAGTACCTTTGGCATCGTTAGCGACTTTTATCTTTGCAGCCTCCAATGTCTTGAACGCATTAGGTCCACAAAATCCGGTAAGCAAAACTCCTGCCCCTTTGTCACTTACCATGGCGGCAGCCTGAATACCGGCACCCTTAAACGCGTTCACATTTTCTGCATTATCCAACACTTCAAACTCAAAACTGTCAGTATCTACAACAAGTATATAGGCCGCTCTTCCAAATCTGGGATCGACCTCTGAATCAAGGTCCTTTCCCTTGGATGTAACTGCTATTTTCATTCCAATATCCTCCATTTTATGGCAGATTCATACCGCCGCCGCCACCGCCGCAAACCTGATCATCGCTAATCCGCTGAAGTTTTCCCGCAATCATGTCTTCGACGACCGGTTGAATCTCCGCACGTTCACCGTCATAATAGACATCGATACCAACCTCTTTGAAACCCATGAGGGGACGCATGCCTATACCACCTACGATAAGACAATTTACATTGTGCCCCGCCAGGAAATTAACCGGCACCATACATCCACCCTGAACATGTCCCTGATTCTGAACTGTTGAGATGGTTTTAACCTCTCCCCCCTCAACATCAATGAATGTGAACACATCACAATGGCCAAAATGTCCCGATCTTGTACCGTTCATTCCACCTTCACCATTTGAGGGAACTGCTATTCTTACTTTTTCTATCATACGAAAGCCTCCTTATTATATGTGACTACTTGATTTATGGTTCTAAATGCATGAATTTATTTTGTCTTAATCTTTCATCCAGGACGCATCAACGATTTCCTCCCAGATCTTTCTCACCGCTTCACACACCTCTGAATTTTTGCTGTATTCAAAGATGGTCTGACCTTGAATCATCGATTCTGTGAAAACAGGGTCAAAGGGAACCCTCCCCAGAATGATCATGTCTCTCTCTTTTGCGAGCGTCTCAATGGCCTCTGTCTGTTCGAGATTCAAATCAAATTTATTGATACATACCATTGCGGGGACCTTGAAATGAGCGGCCAGATCCGCAACCCGCTCCATGTCGTGTATTCCTGAAACTGTCGGCTCTGTCACTATAACCAGGGCTGTTGCACCGCCAATGGAAGCAATAACGGGGCATCCGATACCGGGAGGCCCGTCTGTGATAATCAAATCCAGCTTCTCTTTCTCTGAAATCTTTTTTGCCTCTTGCCGAACGAGGCTCACCAGTTTCCCGGAGTTTTCTTCAGCGATACCCAGCCTTGCGTGAACCATCGGGCCGAAACGGGTTTCTGAAAGATACCATTCCCCGCAGGTTTTAACGGGAAAGTCGATCGCCTGCTCAGGGCAAAAATCAACACAGACCCCACATCCTTCACACGCAATATCATCAACCTCAAAATCATCTTTAATGGCGTCAAATCTGCACAACTCAATACATGTTCCGCATTGGGTGCATCTGTCAGGATCAATTACCGCCAGCCCGCCCCCCTGAAAATCTGTTTTCTGTTTAATATCGGGGGTCATAAGCAGGTGAAGATCCGCGGCATCCACATCGGCATCACAGAGAACCCTGTTTTCAGAAATAGACGCAAACGCCGCCGTTAAAGTTGTCTTACCGGTACCGCCCTTGCCGCTTATCACAACCAGTTCTTTCATTTGTTTTCGATTCCTCTAACCAGTTTTTCAATTTGATTGTATAGGTCTATAAATTTCTTCTTCCATTCAGGCATTTCTTCAACAATAAGAAGGCCTTTTGAATAGGCTTCAGCGATCCTTCGATCAAAGGGAATTTCCATCAGTATCGGCAGATTTTCCTTTTCCGCATACCTTTTGACCTCGTCATTTCCTATGTCCGAACGATTGATGACAAGGCCGCAGGGAATACCAAGGAGCTTGACAGCCTCAACACCCAGTTTCAGATCATGCAGCCCGAATGGTGTGGGTTCCGTTACCATAAGCACAAAATCCGTGTCTTTTATAGCCGCAATCACGGGACATGATGTTCCGGGTGGTGCGTCTATAACATTAATTTTGTCAGGCTGAATAAAGGAGCGAACCTTTTTAATCAGGGGGGGAGACATGGCTTCACCGACCCTGAGACAACCATGAACAAAGTCCAGCTTATTTGTACGGCCTTTTTCTATTATTCCCAGTTCACGGCCCGTTTCTGAAATCGCCTTTTCCGGACATACTTCCATGCAGCCGCCGCAGCTGTGGCATAGCTCAGGAAACGTCAATACAGTTTCCGCGAGTACCGCAATGGCCCTGAATCTGCAGATTTCAGCGCATTTTTTGCAGTTATTGCATTTTTTTTCATCAATTTCCGGAACGGGGGTAAAAACAGTTTCTCTTTCATGGATTACCGGATTTAAAAAAAGATGGGCGTTTGGCTCCTCTACATCACAATCCAGCAGTTGAACATCTGTTTCAAGGGAAAACACCATGTTTGTTGCGACAGTCGTTTTACCTGTTCCGCCTTTTCCGCTCGCGACACTTATTATCATCAGGGTGTCCTTTTTGTGAGATTTATGATGGTTTTCAGATGTTCAAGCAATTTTTCCGCATCCTCTATGGCTGGTCGGACCGGAAGCTGCATGAGAATCCCGAGTCCTTCACTCGCTTCATGAAAATCATCATGCGAAAGACTGCTTACGGCAGCACAGTTAAGCATGGGATTTTGGGAAACCAGCATCCTTATGCATTCCAAGCCTTTTTTATCGGAAAGCTCTTCCCCGGTAATGATAAGATCAAACTTCTCGCTTTTTACCTTTGTAAGAACGTTTTCACATGATTCGACCCACGTGATCTGAACATCATCTTCTTCCAACCCTGCTTTTAATTCTGATAAAGAATCCTTATCAGTACTTGCAATTAATATCTGAATCATTGGTTATCCGCCTTCTAAATAAAATTACTCCCAGCCACAGCCTCCGGTTGCTGGGTGCCGACCGGAGGCTGATTAAGGTTGGGGATCATCCCCACCAACACGTACATGGAGTAAAACAATACGCTTACATCTACTCAAGTTCTGAAATCCTTCTGTTAATTGTTTCAAGAACCGTTTTTACATTCTCCATCTCAGTTTTAAGCGCATCCAGCTCACCGGTGGAACTTTCCGTGTACACGGGTTGATTTTGAGCAGCACCCCACCCAAAACCCCGTCCCATACCCATTCCTGTTGTACCTCTGGCACCACGGCCAAATCCCCGGCCGCGTCCAACACCGCCAATACTGGAAAATGGCCTTCCATATCCCGCGTTCGCGGGATTACAGTGCCCTCTTCCGCCGCCTGTCATGGACCCTTCTCCCATGGGTCCGCTTCTGTCGAATCCTGGCATAATGTCACCCCCTTTTCTCAAATCTCAATGGGTCCTGATAACTATCTTCCTGACCCCTTACCCCGGCCGCCACCTTTACCGCGGCCTGAACCTTTTGCAGCACCTCTGCCCCCGCCTTTACCTTGACCTGTACTTCGGGGACCTTTTCCGGCATTGCTCCCTCCCAAATCTTTTCCGTCTCCCTGGCCCCTGGGTTCGGTTCCCCGATCCCCAGGTCCGGTTCCATCTTTTCTCGGCATAATTTTCACCCCCCTTTGCCGACCAATCCTAACATTTCCTTTTTTGCGCCGCCCTTGCCGCTTACGGCCGCTTCCCTGTTGACTGCACCCCGGCATTAAAAATGCCGGCAGATTTTGTTTACCTTTCGCGTATGACTCAAGCACCTCATCCGCATATCCCGCGATAAAGGGAAACAGTTTTATCCCTCCGGCCTCGATGATAATTGCCGGCTCCTCTGAGATAGCTCCACAAATCAGAGCGTGTACTTCCAGTCCGAGCAGCTTGTTTAATAATTGAGAAGGTGTGTCAGGATTGAATGTTTCGTATTGTTTGTTGATGATCTCTGAGTTTTCGATCTCGGCAATAAGAAGCATATGCGCCGAATCAAATACCGGAGAAATACGATCTTCCCAAACTGTAAGCGCTGTTTTCATGCCTGAACACCCTCCTTTGACATGAAGGACTGCAAACTGTATGCCATGGCAAGCGAAATATTTTAGATTAGATGAAAGTCCTTATTTCCGGGGCTTGAGGAGGGAGTAGAAATCGTGAGGATATTTTCATGCCGGGAAAGAGTAGCAATATTGCGACTGTTCTAAGGCCCAGCGTCGCATTAATGCAATGCTGGGGATTGGTATTCATCGTGTATAAAATCGACCATATGCCGGTATTACAACACAATATGGCCGAATACTATTGCACAATAGAATAGGTGCGGACTTTTTTTACAAGGCCACTATGCACGATGATCAAAGACATCTTGACAAAATAAACATAATTCAGTATCTCA
>JAFDJC010000253.1 GCA_019307665.1 Deltaproteobacteria bacterium
AAGGGGACGGGTGATTACCCCTGAGGGCGTTAATGAGCTCAAGTCGGCTTTTGTATTTGAAAAGGTAGGGGTTGTTGCATCGAAAATTGATACGATGACCTATCAAATGGATTTTTCCCTGCAAAAATCAATGGGATCCATAATCCTGAACCTGACAACATTTCATAAGCAATACCTTTACAAGGCCTTTAAACAGATCGAATCGGTTTTTCAGGCTGAATTAGGGATGGGACGGTATATGACAATTGGTTATCCCGGAACCGCTATCGGTAATATAAAAATAGACGCCGATAGAGTAGCTATCGGGACGGTCTGCAGTGTCACGATCAACGGCATACTTCTTAAAAAGGGTATTTACGCCACAGCTCGGTTTGGGGGATTGCTAGAAATATCAAAGGGACAACCCTTTAGATTTATTGAAATCATTAGTTATGACGGCACCTCCATAGATCCTCTTGAAATATTTATAAAAGGTGGGATGACAAGTGTAAAACAGGCAGTTCTTACCGGTAATGGAAGAATTGGCGCCAGTTTTCGAGAATTTCCCTCCGTTGCTTTAAATAAGGTAGAAAGAATTAAAAAACGGATGGATGAAATTGGATTAGGTGGTATATTAATGATCGGCAAGCCTGGACGACCGCTTCTGGGTATTCCTGTACCGGAAGGCAGAATCGGGATGATCGTCTCAGGAGGATTGAATCCTATAGCCGCAGTAGAAGAAACCGGCATTTCTACCGAAAATGTCGCGATGAAGCTATTCTTTAATTTTAATAAAATGGTTTCCTACACAGAAATAAAAGTATAAAGTATGGATCATCTCCGATTAAGGCAAAATAAGTGGGTTGTCTCCAATTGAGCAGGTGTGATCCCAGAGGATACGAGGGGTCAAGGATTGAAGCCTCCCCGCAGAAAAATAGGAGGAATGCGCTCGCATTGCTTGTTCAAGGGTTCAAGGAAATGTCAAACAATTACAAAGAATTGAAAGTCTGACAAGAGCAGAAAGATCAACAAAATCAGCCACGGATCTTGTATGAAGGAAAAAAATTATGCCCGAGGAACAGATTAATATAACTACCGGCATACCGGTTATTGATGAGCTGATTGGAGGCCTTAGATGGGGTGATAATGTAGTATGGCGGGTCACTAATACGCTGGAATATTCCTGGCTCGTTCGCCCGTTTGTTGAAAATGCAGTTAAAAATGGAGTTGATATCATCTATGTTCATTTTGACGAATATGCCATTGTCGAGATGCCTGAAAACTGCAAGATGGTAACTATTGATCCGTCACAGGGGTTCGATTATTTCTATCATTTTGTTCAGGAGCTGATGGAATCTTCGGGCAAAAATATATGTTATGTCTTTGACAATATCTCTATTCTGGCCAGACACTGGGGAAGCGATGAGTCTTTGGCCAATTTCTTTCGTACGGTCTGCCCCCGGCTGTTTGAACTCGATACTATAGCCTATTTCTGCATGCTCAGAGGGAGCCATAATAATCAGACCATCGCATCTATCCGGGATACAACCCAGATTTTAATCGATTTTTATGTACAAAACGGTCAGGCCTACATCTGTCCTCTTAAAGCATGGGACCGCTATTCCCCAACCATGTTTAAAACACACATGCTACTTTCCTCGATCGGGAAAGCCCCGGAAGGCCCCTGGATCGGAATCGAGCAGGTTCCAAAGATGATGGATGGCAAAAGGCCCCCTAAATCCGAATATCTGCAGCCGATTGAAACCCTCCTAGGTCACTTAAATGACAACGGAAACTGGTCACATGCCAATCGCGAGGCACTCCGGATGGAGCTGATAAAGACGTTGATCAGCCAACGCTCTGAATATTTTGAGCGGGCCAGAAAATTTTTTTCACTAGAAGACATCAAAAAAATCCATGAACGACTGGTTGGATCGGGAAGGATTGGAGGGAAAGCGGCCGGCATGCTTTTGGCACAAAAGATACTTGACCTGTCTGCTGACAGCGATATGCCGGAATTTAAGGAGATACTTCAGGACCATGATTCGTACTATATCGGGACTGACGTTTTCTTCCAGTTTTTACTTGACAACGACCTGCTGTTCTTGCTGAGTCAACAATATCAAGACCGGGAAACTATCATTTCGGAATATCCCAACCTGAAAAAAAAATTCCTCTCAGCTTCCTTCCACCCGAAACTGCTTGACCAGCTTAGAAAACTTCTCGATCACTTTGGTACACAGCCGATTATTGTCCGATCATCCAGCCTTCTGGAAGATAATTTTGGCTATGCGTTTGCCGGGAAATACGATAGCGTTTTCTGTACCAACCAAGGACCGTTTGAAGACCGCTTTAATGACTTTTTAACTGCTATAAAGACGGTTTATAGCAGCGTTTTGAAACCTGACGCCTTACTTTACCGCATTAAGCACAAACTCATTAATACGGATGAACAAATGGCCGTTCTGGTTATGCGTGTTGAGGGCCGGAAACTGGATAATATTCTCATGCCTATGATTGCCGGCGTGGGTTTTTCCCGAAATTTTCATCCATGGTCGCCCCGCATTAACACCGACAAGGGTTTGCTGCGGATTGTTTTTGGCATGGGTACCCGGGCGGTAGACCGTGTTGGGAATGATTATCCGCGAATGGTTGCCTTAAGCCACCCAACAGTCCGGCCTGTTCTTTATGAATCTGAAATAAAACACTATTCCCAGCATTCTATTGATCTTATCGATTTATCTTCTAATGAGTTTAAAAGTATGGAAATTAATGAATTTGTCACGATTATCGAACTGCCCATATATCGATACCTTTTTTCAATTTTTAGCGAGGGCACCCTTTCTGATCCCATCAGCTTTATGCAATACAAAAGCGCATCGGACAGGGTCCTCACTTTCAATAATCTCATTACCAAAACATCCTTTGCCACCACCATGGACAACATTTTAGATAAATTAGAGGAGGCATATGGTATCCCGGTTGACATTGAATTTGTGGCGGATGTTGATCATAAAGGTCATATCCGGATTAACCTGTTGCAGTGCAGGCCTTTAAGTGAATTTCGTGATCAGGAAAAAGTTGAGTTTCCGGAATATATTGATGATAAAGATATTGTTTTTCAAACCGACAACTGTGTAAATACTAACCTCATTGATGGTATTCGGTATATTGTTTATGTTGACGGTGACGGCTACAAAGCGCTCGCCAGAGATAAAAAGCGAATGGTGGGACGCGCCATAGGTAAGGTTAACTTTTTAATGGAAGCGGCTGAAGAAAGCTATATCCTAATCGGACCCGGGCGATGGGGAAGCAACAATATTGATCTCGGGGTAAATGTTACCTATGCTGACATCGATGCATCTTCATTAATGGTCGAGGTAGCCAAAAGCTCCGGTGGGTTTGTCCCGGAAGTATCCTACGGCACGCATTTTTTCCAGGACCTGGTAGAAGATAAGATTTACTATTTGGCTGTATACCCGGGATTCAAGAACAATATATTCAATGAAGTCCTTCTCCGAAACAGCGATAGTGTCTTTTCTGAAATGGTTCCCCAGTTTAAAGAACTCGAACAAATAGTACGGGTAATCAAAATAGAGAAAGAAAAAGGATGTTTTCAAGTGGTAATGGACAGGATAAAAAGTTCTGCAGCCTGTTTTATGCTTCACGCTGAAAATCGGGAATGAAAAAGGGAGGGCTCGATATAACGGCAGAATAAAAGGCTATCAAATCTCCTTTCAGCAAGCTACGGGGAATGCGCTCGCATTGCTTGTTCATGGCTGAACAACAGCGTATCAAGGAACGGAAAGCTGCGGAAAAAAGGCAAGACGTGCAGAAATCAACTGTTGACATTACACACAATATATATTAAATAATACCTCTATGGGTTTAACCTTAAGGGTGTAATGTGCAATACACCAAAGGGAACAACCCCTGAGGTGAAATATGCAAAATCCATTTGCCTACAGCAACTATGTTACCGGGGACTCTTTCTGCAACCGCAAGAAAGAACTTTCTGAACTGCTGGGATATGTTAAAGGATCCCAGAATGTCCTTTTATATTCCCATCGAAGATACGGGAAAAGCTCAGTAATTCAGCAGCTCTTTCAAGAAATCAAGGGAAAAAATCTCAACATCAGCCCGATGTATGTGGAGCTGTATGGAACGATATCTGAAAAGGATTTTATTACCAGATCCTTTCATGGCTTAAATCAGCTTGAATCAAATTTTGAAAGACTCCTTCAATCAGTCAGTAACGCCTTAAAAAAAATCAAACTGAATTTAAATATCGATCCGGCAACAGGGGGCACTTCAATCTCTCCCTCATTCGAGGCGGTTAATGAAACACTCGTTTTGGAAGAGCTGATGAATATTCTTTCAAAATATTCACAAAAACGTAAGCTGGTTATTGCTTTTGATGAATTCCAGGAAATTGCCAATTATACCGAAGAGGGTTTTGAAAAAAGATTACGCTCCTTTGTTCAGCAGCACCAAAATATCTGCTATATCTTTTCAGGCAGTCAGCAGTACCTGATTACCGAAATGTTCAACTCACACAACCGGGCTTTTTATAAATCGGCAGAAAGTTTTCCTTTAGATAAGATTGAATCAAGACACTACATCCTCTGGGTT
>JAFDJC010000254.1 GCA_019307665.1 Deltaproteobacteria bacterium
AAAACAGGTGAAGTCGGCCGGTCCATCAATGCCTGTGGAAATCATTGGTCTTTCCGGTGTTCCCAATGCCGGAGATGAGTTGATTGCGCTATCGGACGAAAAAAACGCCAAGCAAGTAAGCGCGAATCGGATCCAAAAACATCGGTCAAGAGAGCTGGGCAAAACCAGTAGATTAAGCCTTGAAAAACTTTATGAGCAGATACAGGAAGGCGAAGTTAAGGATCTGAACCTCATAATAAAAGCCGATGTACATGGTTCTATCGAAGCCCTTGTGGATTCTCTGACAAAACTTTCCAACGAAGAAGTCAGGATCAATGTGGTCCATTCAGCTACCGGGACCCTGACCGAATCGGATATCTCCCTGGCCGCCGTTTCCGATGCCATAATTATGTGCTTTAACATCCGTTCCAGTTCTAAAATTCAGGCGCTTGCCGGTGAAGAGGATGTGGACATACGTTTTTATAATGTAATTTACAATGTAATCAAAGACGTCAAAGATGCCATTGTCGGCATGATGTCCTCGACTTTTGAAGAACGGATCCTGGGAAAAGCTGAAATACGCGAAGTGTTCCACATTCCCAAAATAGGCGCCGTCGCAGGTTGTTATGTGACCGAAGGAAAAATGGAGCGGGGACAGCTTGCACGGGTTCTCAGGGATTGGGTTGTCTGTTATGATAGTAAGATTTCTTCTCTTCGTCGTTTCAAAGACGACACCAAAGAAGTCCAAAGCGGTTATGAATGCGGAATCGGCATTGAAAATTTCAATGACATCAAGGTTGGTGATATTATAGAATGCTACTTTCTGGAAGAGATCAAGCCTGAGCTTGAATAGTAAAGTAAACTTTAGTTTACTTCAAACTCATGCAGCTTTTCTTCTGGCAAAGCCGGATAACTCTATTAAAATAAATAACAAGCGCTGAAACAATCATGGTTGCGGGTTTAGGAATTATCACATTCAGGTTGCATGAATGCCGTTCATTAAAAAGCAAAAGGAAGATTGTTAAATCGATCATCAACCGGTTGCGCAACAATTTTAATGTTTCGGTTGCAGAGGTCGGATCAAACGATATACATCAGAGGGCAATGATAGGGTTTGCTCTGGTCGGCAACGATCGCGCGGTGATAAACTCTAAAATTGACAAGATTTTCAATCTTGCAGACGAGTTAGGGCTGGCCGAAATCATCGACAGTGAGATGGAAATTATCAATCTATGAAACCATTTGCAAGATCTGACAGGGTTGGTGGCCATATCCAAAAAGTGCTATCGGATATATTGCAGAAAAGGATTAAAGATCCTCGTCTTGAAACGGCTACAATTACGAGCGTGAAGGTATCCCGGGACTTAAGGATTGCGCGGATATACTTCACTACATATGGCGGCAAACAAAACATGGAAGAGGCTGTTGAAGGTTTCAAAAGCGCTCTTGGGTATGTAAAACGCACACTTGCACGTCAGCTCGGTTTACGCTATATGCCTGATCTTAAATTTCTTTACGATGAATCTTTTGAATACGGATCACACGTCAATAAAGTTCTGAAAGCTATAAAAACAGATAATGGATCAAATAATACGTCATTTGAAAAATAGCACCCATATTTTAGTTGCTAGCCATGCCAAGCCGGATGGGGATGCGCTTGGGTCACTGATCGCCATGGGACTTGCTCTTGATGCATTGAACAAAAAAACAACCTTATACAATGAAAGTCCCATTCCGGCCGTCTACCGTTTTCTGCCGTCGGTCAATCGTATTGTGCGGCACATTAACTGTGCAAGCTTTGACATTGCCGTTATGCTTGATTGCGGTAACTTGGAGCGGATCGGGAAGGCTGTTTCGGCCGTAAGACAGATACCGGTCATTGTAAACATTGACCACCATATTACCAATACCCGTTTTGGTCATTTTCAACTCATAGATACCTCCGCATGCGCCACAGCGGAAATCATATGCCGTCTGATAAAACAGATGGGCGTCCCCATTGACAAGGCCATTGCCACTTCAATATACACGGGAATTCTGACGGATACAGGTTCGTTTCGTTTTTCAAATACAAACCGGGCTGCTTTTGCAATCTGTCAAGAAATGGTGGAACTGGGTGTCGATCCATTCAGTATTGCCAGGCATGTATATGGAACATACTCTCTAGGTCGCATAAAGCTCCTAAATCTGGCCCTTGACTCTATTGAAATCTCATCTAACGGCAAACTGTCAATTATGACTCTTACTCAAGACATGTTTGATGAAACCAATACGCAGCATGAAGATATAGACGGTCTTATCAATTACGCAAGGCGTATAGAGGATGTTAAAGTCGCAGCGCTAATACTGGAACAGCAGAACGGTAAAAGAAAATCAAAAGATTCTAACCAGTTTCATGTCAGCCTCCGTACCAATGGATCAGTTGATGTGGCTGCAATCGCATCTTCATTCGGCGGAGGCGGCCACTCCAGTGCTGCCGGATTCAGTATTGAATCGACGCTTTCTGATGTAAAATCTATAATATTTAACCTGGCTGAAAAATGGTAACACTTTAACTTTCTGAAAATGTAATCCAGATATATGCAGCATGAATTAAGCGGGCTTTTAGTTGTTGACAAGCCCGTAGATATAACCTCAGCCAAAGTGGTGGCCCGTGTAAAGAAACTGTTTGGAGCAAGCAGGGTTGGGCACGCAGGCACACTTGATCCTTTTGCAACGGGTGTCCTTGTGTGCTGTATCAACCGTGCAACTAAGCTTGCCAGATTTTTTTTGCACGGTAACAAAAAATACCAGGCTGTCATTCAGCTGGGCGTTGAAACAGACACACAGGATTCAACCGGAACTGTTACGTCCACGTGTGATGCAATAGAATTCTCTGATATAACGATACAATCCGTATTAAAACGGTTTAAAGGAACCATGGAGCAACTTCCGCCGGTTTATTCGGCATTGAAATTTAAGGGGATTCCCCTTTACAAGCTTGCGCGCAGCGGCAAGCCTGTTCAGAAACCGGCAAGACGTGTCTCAATTTTTCATATTGAAATACTTGAAATTGATCTGCCCCTAATACGTTTTATCGTCTCTTGCTCTGCAGGAACATATATAAGAACGCTCTGTGCAGACATCGGCACATCTCTCGGGTGTGGGGGGCACCTTAAGGAACTCAGGAGGATCGAAAGCAGCGGGTTTTCAATTACGGAGGCTGTAACATTGTCGGAGCTCGAAGAACTGGCTCTATCTGAGAAATTGTCCGATCGGCTGATAAGCATGGCCAACGCCTTGCAGGATCTGCCTGAATATATTGCCGACAAGGCTCTGGCTGAAAAAATAATACATGGCAATATAATAACAAAAAAGGATTTTGTTCCCGAACAGATAGGCAGCCCGCAAGGCTTTATCAAGATTGTTGATACAAATAACGATCTTGTTGCCGTATTAAAGCATACAAAAGAGAGCAACAGGTATAGTTATTGTTGTGTGTTCAACAATTGATGGTTTCATAAAAAGGTATTTGTGACTTTCTACGAGATCATCAATATTAATTTAGCTTATTGAAAATATTACCGCTTCAGGTATAATTAAATTTTTACTAAAGCCCGTTTGAAATTGATTTGTTTCAAAGAACTAAACTATTATCATCAATATTAATTTTTATTTCAACAAGAGGAGGCAAAAAAATTGGTTTTAACAGCAGATGACAAAAAAGGGTTGATTGACCAGTTTCAGCGGCACGAAGACGATACCGGTTCACCCGAAGTGCAGGCCGGACTTTTGACAAATCGTATTTCTTATCTCACGGAACACTTAAAGGTCCATAAAAAGGACCATCACTCCAGAAGAGGTTTGCTGATTTTAGTTGGTAGACGGCGAAGGCTCTTAAACTACTTGAAAAACAAAGATGTAAAGCGATACAGAAAAATCATCGAATCCTTGGGACTGAGAAAATAGATTCCAAACTTTTTATGCTGAGATGTCTGGAGAGCAGTTACAGTTTTTTAAGTTACTCTACTTATAGGAATATATATGAAAACTTTACTTAAAGCAGAAATCGGGGGAAAAACCCTGAGTATCGAGACCGGTAAAATTGCCAAGCAGGCATCCGGTTCGGTTGTGGTTCAATATGGAGATACCATTGTACTGGTTGCCGTTGTATCTTCTCATGAAGAACGTATGGCAGATTTTCTGCCGCTTACTGTTGAATATCAGGAAAAAATTTATGCAGCGGGACGCATACCGGGTAATTATTTTAGGCGTGAAATCGGAAGACCTTCTGAAAAGGAGACCTTAACCGCCCGCCTCATCGACCGCCCCATCAGACCGCTTTTTCCAAAAGAGTATCGCTGTGAAATTCAGGTTATTGCAACAGTGCTCTCCATGGACCAGGAAAATGACCCTGATGTCCTGGCAATGATAGGAGCGTCTGCTGCCCTTGAAATATCGGACATTCCGTTTGCCGGACCCATTGCATGTGTTCGTGTCGGCCGGATAAACGGTCAATTGAAAATCAATCCTACCATCGACGAATACGAAAATTCTGACCTCAACATCATTGTTGCCGGTTCAAAAACCGGTGTCGTCATGGTAGAAGGCAGCGGCAACATTGTCAGTGAAGCCGATATG